>CADBRC010000080.1 GCA_902796985.1 uncultured Spirochaetaceae bacterium | reverse complement strand
GATTTCCTCCGGCTTATCAACTATCGTGCCGGCTCCTTTGTCCAAAAGAAATTCCCGGCTGCGGAAGCCCCAGCTGACGCTTATGCACGGCAGGCCCGAATTCTTTGCGGTGGCCATATCCACGTCGGAGTCGCCGACATAGACGGCTGCCTCCTTGTCCTCACCCAGCAGCTTGAGCGCGGTATACACTGAATCAGGGAAAGGCTTCCGCCTGACCCCGGCGGCCTCGTTCTCGCCTATCGCCGCCTCCTCAGGAATCGGCTTAAAATAGATGGCCGCAAGCTCCTTAACCTGCGCGTCGGGCTTGTTGGAGACAATCGCCATTTTAATCCCGCGCTCCTTGAGCCGCTCAATCAGGTCGAGCACGCCGGGATATGCCTTGGTTTTGTTCTGGTAGTTGCCGGAGTAGATCTCGCGGAGACCGTCCAGCGCCTTGTCATAATCAGGGTTGGACTTACCACCAGGCAGAGCCCGCTCCATCATCACACCAAGCCCGTTGCCCACGAACTGCCTCACCTCATCTAAGCTGTGCGGGGGATACCCCAGTCGTGTCAAAGCCTCATTGCAGCTGTCCGTCAAGTCCTCCAGAGTATCCAGAAGGGTCCCGTCCAAGTCAAAAATAACCGCCCTGTATTTCTTTTCCATAGCACGGCGAGTATATCATGAAGAGACGGCCAGTGCAACTTACCGCATTGCTTCACGCCGCATTGGACCTGTTCGGAAATTGCACTGGCAGGGAAGCCGCTGGCGTTGCCCAAGCCGGTTTCCAAACAGATTTATTCCATGTCATCAGGAAGGGTATTTTTCTTCAGGTCCGCCCACACGTCATTGCCGAAGTGCTTTATCATATCGTCCCTGAAGGCATCATACGATTTTTTATTACCGCTGGCATACATGAGCATAAAGGCTTTCCGAGCGACGGCCCGTCCCTCGTCATTTTTTCCAAGGCAGAACAGGGTAAAGCCCTTGTTGTACAGGAGGTCTGCCAAAGTTGAGTACTTTCCGTATTGTATGCAGCACTGGATTCCCTTCTCCGCGATGTAAAGGGACTGAGCGTATGACTCCTTCAGCCCCAGCCACATGGACAGGTTGTAGGCAACCGGAGGAAGACGCCTGGCATACTCCTCTCTGTCCATATCGTAGCAGTTCAGGATGTTGTAGAGCTGCTCCATTATCCCTATCGCTTCATCCTTCTCCTGCAGGAACCACAGGTTTATGGCTATGTTGTTCAGTATGATGAATTCCACAGAAGTCAAGATGGCGGAGTCTATGACGTTCCCGACTTTGTACTTGGGAATCGTAAGCCGTATGGCATCCTCAAGCTCCCGGAGCGCAATTTTCCTGTCCGTTCCTGTCTGCCCATGAAGAACCGCAAGCGTCAGGAGATAGAACTGCTGCTCGTGCTTGTTCATAGACACGGAGCAGGACCGGTATTGTTCCGCCAGCTCGGAAACATCATAATCCCTGTTCGCCAGCCGGCTGAAAATCTCCCGCTCTATCCTCGCCCGGTTAAAGTCCTCTGCCGACAGGGGAACCTGAAGCTCCACATGATCCTGCAGCCTGACAAGCAAGGCGTCAAGAAGCTTTTTGCTCGGATACTGCCTGCCTTTCTCAATCTTGCTCATGGTGGGAGGTTCGCAAAGTCCCTCGCACAGCTCTTCCTGCGACATTCCCTTGCGTTTCCTCAGCTCCCGGATCATCTGCCCGGCCTGTATGTACTCCATGAGACATCTCCTTACAGAATAATTTTAGCAGAAATCCAAGACTTGTGGAAGCCGGGCTGGAACGGGGGCTTTGACCTTTGCTCCCCAATGTACTATAATCTTGCCATATATGGAAGACAAGCACAGGGTCGTGGGCGACAAGATAGACATAAATGAAGGCGAGGTAAAAAGCTTCTTTGACCGACGCTGCGAGAAGAATTTGCCCTACCTATACAACTATGTGAACTATCAGGACAAGCATCCGGAGCTTGCCTTGGAGCGGGATCACTACGAAAAGGAAAAAATTCTCCCCTTACTGGGACTCCGAGGAGGCAGCCGGGTGCTGGACATAGGCTGCGGAGTAGCCCGCTGGGCCACGGAGGGGGTTCTGGGCACAATCTCAAGCAAAGGTGCTTATATCGGGGTAGACTATACGGCCGGCCTGCTCGAGATGGCGCGGAAGAATACCGAGGCTTACGCAAACTGCCGCTTTTTCTACGGAAGTTTTCAGGAAATACTTTCCGTCCTGCCTCCGGAACTTAAGGCGGACGGCTTTGACGTGATACTGGTCAACGGCGTCATGATGTACATAAACGATGAGGACATCCCGACCTGTCTGGGCAACGTCAGCCAGCTCCTTGCCAAAGGCGGCATAGCCTACCTCAAGGAGTCGGTCGGCTTCACCGAGCGGCTTACGCTGAACGAAAGCTACTCGGACGAGCTGACAAGCAACTATAGCGCGATTTACCGGAGCATAGCCGAATACGATGCATTCTTCGGCCAGTATCTGCCGGCTCCGGGCTTCACGGTACTGGAGCGGGACGACATGTGGAAGTGGAACCTGCACAACAGGCGGGAGACCACAGCCTATTACTGGATAATCAGGAAAGAATAGCTACTGGGCTATCGCATCAAGCTCCTGAGCCTTGCCTTCTATACGGATGAACACCTGGTTGGGCAGGCACGCGGCCCATGTACCCGGCTCCGACAGCTCTCCGGTCATCACGCAAGTCTTGCCGGGACAAGGGGAATCCCTGAAGCGGGCCTTTCCCCCGGAGACCTCTATCTCGCTTATTCCGATGCTTCCCTCTATCCTGTATACCGCATCCTTGGACAGGGGGTACACAAATTCCCCCTCTTGAGTCCTGACAACAAGCAGCCTTTCGTCACCGCCTCCCCGCCTGACGAGCAGGACAGAGGCAAGCAAAGCCGCCACAGATAAGAGGAGAACGGGCAAATCCAGTACTTTCACGCCGGCAAACTTCATTTTCTTCCATAATATAATGCGTATACAAATCTTTTTTCAAGCTCCCCGGTGAAACCTTTGTCTGGCGGATTTTTTTAAACGAATACGGAGGAACAGAAATGAAGCGTTTCGTTTGCTATATGGCAGCCGCCCTGTGCGCGGCATCCCTTTTCGCCCTCGATGCGGCCCAGTTCCAGGATTCAGGGAACTCCCTCGCGCAGAAGAAGGGGTTTCCTGACCTGAAGCTCGTGGAGAGCGCAAGCCCCGCATCCGACGAGTACGTGATGTTCATAAATGCCTACGACTGGGGTCCAGCCGTGGATAAGGTGCTCATCAACCTGGGCAAAAAGACAAAGGACAGCAAAATCTCTCCCTCCGCATTTGACGTAGACGTGGTTATCTCCACATCGTCCGACAAGGCGGACAGGGGCAAGGGGATTGTCAAGGGCAGCCGCAAAGTGACAGCAGCCTATATGACTGACAAGGACGGCAAGGAGCTGAAGAAGGGGGACAGCAGCCAGTATATCTGCCTGGAGCTGGAGTCCGGTCCGGACATCTCCATCTGCAACCCCTTCCTCCAGCTGCCCGTCACGGCGAAATTTGACCAGGCCTACGGAATGCGGATAGAAAGCGAGAAGCTCGGCATCTCCATCACCAGGCGGACCGCCATTGTAAGCCCGGTGGCGGCACAGTTCACGCTTTCCTCATACAGATACGATGACGGAGACGAGGACATAGAGCTCGGCTCCCTCTCCTGGATGCCGGACCAGAAAGGCAAAAAGCCCCTGATTGTCTGGCTGCATGGTACGGAGGATTCCGCCGTCAAGAACCCCTACATGCCTGTCCTCAGCTGCATGAGCGGGAACCTCATCGGAGAGGACATCCAGAGGCATTTCAAGAACGGGGCGGCGGTGCTGATGCCCCAGTGCCCCGGCAGCTGGCTGGAGACCAGCTCCGTGGACAAATTCGGCTTCCGGATCTGGATTCCAGCCGAGATAGACGAGACGATACACAAGATAACCGACCCGGTATGGCGCTTCATGCACGAGATTTTCTCATCATCTGAGGCGAACATGGACGACGACAAGACCGCGAAGGCCTCCTACTACACCAAAGCCCTCAAGGAGCTGATAGACGACCATATCAGAAAGAACCCGGATATAGACCCGGACCGCATCTACATCATGGGCGCGGGTGCGGGCGGCTATATGGCGCTGAACATGTGCGTGGAATACCCCGATTTCTTTGCCGCCGCCGTTCCCGTGTCTGAGGAATACCCCGACAGCAAGCTGACCCATGCGGAAATCGCCAACCTGGCCCAGATGCCCCTCTGGTTCGTTTACTCTACGGAGGACACAACCGTTGACAGCAGGGATTTCTCCGCCGCCACCATCCGCAGGCTGAAGAACGAGGATGCAGAGAACCTGCACGAGACTGTCTACGAAGAGATATCCGTCAAATCCGCACGGAGCAAGAACAAGGACAAGTACGACGCACACAAATGCTGGGTTCCCCTCTTCCGCGATGAATGTGCAAGCAACAAGCTCAAGCTGTTCGACTGGCTTTCTGACCAGAAGCTCGGCAAGCGG
>CADBRC010000079.1 GCA_902796985.1 uncultured Spirochaetaceae bacterium | reverse complement strand
TGATGGCGGCCCTGATGTCCGTTCCCATATTCGCCGGGGAGAAGCTCTCCGACTACACGCTCCGGAAGTACCAGGACTTCACCGGCAACAGGATACGGTGGACTTGCATCACCGACAACAATGTTATCCTCAAGGAGATAGACGCGTTCATTGCCGAGGTGTACAGGGACCTGCCCTACAAGGCACTTGATTATGAGCAGGAGAAGCTCTTCTGGGAGAGCAACTACAAGGTGGAGACTTTCTGCTACATCTTTGCGACCGAGGGTCTGGACCTGAAGGAGGTCCGCCTGGCGCTCAAAGACCAGATGCAGAAGGACGAGGATTACATAGCCTCCCATGAGAAGATGAAGGGTGCGAACGGAGGGGTTGCCCCCCAGATGTACATACTGACTTCCGACGTGATGTCCTGTTACATGAGCTTTTCGGTTGCCTCCGCGCTTTTCCACGGGATGCGGGTAAAAAACCTCTATGCCACGGCGTTGAAGAAGAATCCTTCCCTCTGGAACGCCAACACGGGGATGGGCCAGTGGCTCTACTACGCTCCGGGCTTCGTCGGCGGCGGGCTCAAGAAGGCAGCCAAGTACTTCCAGGCGGCATACGACGGCGCAACGGACAGTTGTGACCGCTTCTTTACGAGCGTGTACCTGTCCCAGATATGTTTTGAGCAGGGAGATTCCGCCCTCTGCGCCAAGTATCTGGCCGAGGCCGAAGCCATCAGCCCGGAGAGCCACCACGTCAAGAACGTCAGGAAGCAGAATGCGAAAGGTATCTCCCTCTTCTATTACAACCGCCACAGGACGGGAATAGATGAGAACGATGACCCCAACGCGACTGAGCTGGAGTAGGGGCACTCTTACGGCCCGGCGTGCGGGTTTGTGAGGCCCGGGCTGCCCCCGCAATCCCCCCCCCATTGCCAAAAGCTCGCGTAAAAGGTAGAATTGCTTCCACTTATTACCAAGACAACAAGAGGCAATTTACTATGAACGAAGCAATCGAGACCTTGAAGGCCAGGGGATTTTTCAACCAGTGCACTGACGTGGACGCGCTTTCCGCGCGCATGGACAAGGGCCCGATTTCCTTCTACGTGGGCTGTGATCCGACGGGCGCCAGCCTGCACATCGGCCACATGGTCCCCTTCTTTGCCTTCCGCCACCTGATGAAGGCCGGGCACCACGGAATCGCCCTGGTCGGCGGCGGCACGGGCCGCATTGGAGATCCGAGCGGCAAGACCGAGATGCGCAAGATGCTCGGCTACGACCAGATTGACGAGAACGTCGTCAAGATTACGGGGCAGCTGGACCGCTTCCTGCACTTTGACGGGGTGCTCGCCCAGCCGGCGAACAACAAGGACTGGCTTGCCGACCTGCGTTACATAGACTTCCTGCGCGACATAGGCTCCTGCTTCTCCGTCAACAAGATGCTGACCTACGAGGAGTACAAGATCCGCCTGGAGAAGGGTCTTTCCTTCCTTGAGTTCAACTACCAGCTGCTTCAGGCATTCGACTTCTACATGCTGCACCAGAAGTTCGGCACGATCCTCCAGATCGGCGGGGCCGACCAGTGGGGCAACATCACCGCGGGCGTCGACCTGATCCGCCGTAAGCTCGGCGGCACGACGGAGCTGAACGAGGAGCACCAGGCGTTCGGCCTGACCTTCCCGCTCATCATGCGGGCGGACGGCAAGAAGATGGGCAAGTCCGAGAAGGGCGCAATCTTCCTGGATCCGTCGCTCACGTCGGTGTTTGACTTCTTCCAGTACTGGCGCAACGTGCCGGATGCGGACGTGAAGAAGTTCTTCCTGCTCTTCACCTTCCTGCCGATTGACGAGATAGAGAAGGTCTGCGCGGGCGACATCAACGCGGCAAAGGAGCGGCTCGCCTACGAAGTGACGCTCGTCATCCACGGGCAGGAGGAGGCCGACAAGGCCCTGTCCGGCGCGAAGGCTGCGTTCTCCGGCGAGGGGGACAAGAGCCACATGCCTACGGTGGAGCTGGCCAAGGCCGACTTTGATGCGGGCGTGAATGTCTGCGACCTCTACTTCAACACCAAGCTCTGCGCGAGCAAGTCCGATGCCCGCCGCCTGATCCAGCAGGGCGGGGCGAGCGTGAACGGACAGGCGATGAGCGACGTGAAGGCGGTCATCACGACGGCCCAGGCGGACGATGACGGCGAGTTCGTCGTGAAGGCGGGCAAGAAGAAGTTCGTCCGCGTCGTGCTCAAGTAGTGCCGGTGTACGGATTATAAGGAAGCGGAAGCCATGACCATACAGGAGACCATCGCCCAGTCGCGCAAGATCGTGATAAAGTTCGGCAGCAACTCGCTTGCCAAGGCTGACGGCACGATAAACATCGATTTCCTCAACCTGATAGCCCAGGAGTGCGCGGCCCTGATTGCCAGGGGCAAGCAGGTCATCATCGTCTCTTCCGGGGCGCAGGTGGCGGGAACGTCGGCCATAGACGGCTGGGCCCACAAGAAGGACCAGCACTACCGGCAGGCCCTCGCGGCGATCGGGCAGGTGGAGCTGATGGACAAGTGGCGG
>CADBRC010000078.1 GCA_902796985.1 uncultured Spirochaetaceae bacterium | reverse complement strand
TGCAGGAGACGCATTTCCGCTATATGACCGTTGGCATCAGTCTTTACCTTTATGGAGCAGCCCGCCGGGGAGATAATTTCTTCTATTATATTGTCCTCGCCCCGCTGTATTTTGATCTCGTTGCCGTTCCTGTCGGTCTCACAGGAGAGCCTGCCGCAGCTGTCGAAGCCCTGTATGCTTCCGTCCGGGTTCGTCAGGGCGTAACCGTCATCGGTCTCCGTGATGGACATAAGCCGGGCGGAACCAGTTCCCTTGTAGCTTCCGTCCTCAGCCTTCTCGAACATGAGGGGGATGAAACCGTCCTTCATCAGGATAAGCTTGCCGTCGCCGCACTCGGCGAGCTTGTCCGCTCCGCCGTACATGACATGCCTGTTGCGCTCCAGGCTCCGCTCGCGGACGGCCTGGGCTTCCTCCAGCGGCCCCAGCTCCGCCGATATAGTGGCGATTGCCGAGTCTGCCTCGGACAGGGCAGCTGAGATGGCACCCTTCACCTCGTCGTATGAGTTGTCCAGCCCCTCTATCTCATCTTTCTTGGCCTGTATTTCGGACAGTGCGGTCTTGAGCTTCTGTATCTCCTCCGAGCGGTCGGGGTCGAGTCCCCGTATGATGCGGGTGTCCAGGCTGGATGCCCATGAGCTTCCGAGGAGGCCGCCTTTGTCCGCGCAGGGGGCGTGGTGTCTTGTCACGGCGTAGACACCCCCGAATGATTCCACGCTTATGTCCGTGTTCGTCTGCCGGTTGAGCCCCGAGCTTTTTAGGACGGGGTCTTTGGCAGAGTCTTTGGCGGTCGGGCTGATTGGCAGCAGGGCGGATGTCTGTTTGCTCAGCTCCAAGGCCGCCTGACTGACCTCCCCTGAGATGGCCGGCCCTAGAACCTTCCCAGACGTCTCCTTTTTACTCTGGGGAATCAGTTTCTGTGCGGCTGTCTTTATGCTGCTGACGGCTTGTGATATGGAATTCGACCAGCTGGCGCGGCTGTTGGAGAGTCCTGTCCTGACTTCAGAGGCGAGACTTTGCAATGCCGAAAGGATGGACTGGCATGCGCTCAGTATCGCGCTTATCCTCGCGCCCCTGCCGCCGTCACCGCTCCCGCCGGAGCCTCCCTCGCCCGTGCCGCCTTCACCAGAACCGCCGCTACCGGAGCCGGAGCCGGAGCCGCCGTCGTGAGGAGTCCTAGCGACCTCCACGCCGTCCCTGTAGTGGACATCCTCGTTCCCGTCGGTCTTTGTTCCTGTGAATCCGTCTGAGCCTTCCGCCATAATATTGCTCCGTCCGGGCCAGTCTACCGGCCAATTATATTTTCAAAACAAATGTTCTGTTATTACGGTTACAAGCGGTGTCAGGCCGACACTTTCGGTCAGGGTGACAGCATTTACCCGGAAACATTGGAGCGTTTCACCCTGTGAAGCTTAAGCTTTTTTCCCTGTGAAGCTTAAGCTTTTTTCCCTGTGAAGCTTAAGCTTCTTTCCCTGTGAAGCTTAAGCTTCTTTCCCCGTGAAGCTTAAGCTTCTTTCCCTGTGAAGCTTAAGCTTCTCACCCTAAGATCAATGAGAAAGTGTAGCCAGCAAATTCAAGCTATAGCCAGCAATTAGGACTTTATGGAGCCTAAATCCTTACATGCTGTTGTCCTGCGGTTTGGATAACAGATTGTTGAAGAAAAGTCTTGGATTCGCTATCATATCACCCATGAACATCGCGCTTTTCACGGATTCATACATACCGACCAAGAGCGGAATCGTCACGGTCGTCCTGCAGCTGCGCAAGGTGCTTCAGGAGATGGGGCACCACGTTGTCATCGTCACGGTCAGGCCGAGGGGCTTCCATGATCCGGAAATTGACAACGACCCGGACATCCTCCGCATCATCTCCGTGCCGACCCCCTTCAAGATTCCCGACCAGTACATCGGATTCCCCTTCGAACACGTGATAATCCCCTTCCTCAAGCAGCACAACATTCAGATCATACACTCCCACACGGAATTCTTCATCGCCCACGCCGCCAAGCTGTCGGGCAGGAAGCTGCACATCCCGGTCGTCGCAACGACCCACACGCTCTGGGAGGACTTCTACGAATACTACCTGCCGCTGGGACGCTACATCCCGGTCAAAATCATCCGCAAGGTGGTCAAACGGCTGTACAAGAAGTTCTATGCGCTGATAAACGTCTCCGGCAAGGCCCGCACCTACTTCAAGGAGCCGTTCATGCTGCCGGGCACCCCCTCCGCCATCATCCCCAACGCGCTGGACTCGGGCAGCTTCATCAGGAAACCCGCGACGGAAGAGGAGATAGCATCCCTCCGCAAAAACTGGGGGATAGCCCCCGACGACATCGTCCTGCTCTTCCTGGGCCGGGTGGTCGAAGAGAAGCGGGTGGAGGAACTGCTGAACATCTGCATGCGGGTCATCCAGAAGAACGAGAAGATAAAGGTGATGTTCGTCGGTGCGGGACTGGCACTGCCGGATTTGGAGAAGCAGGCCATGGAGGTCTCGGACAGGATACTCTTCACCGGATACGAGCCCTGGACCAAAGTGCACTACTATTACGGAATAGCCGACGTCTTCATCACCGCCTCGCTGTCGGAGATGCACTCGATGACCGTGCTGGAAGCCCTCCTGTCCGGCCTGCCCATCGTCGCCAGGCAGGACCCCAGCTTCTCTGACACGATTTTCCACGGCAGGAACGGCTACCTCGCCGACAGCGATGAGGAGATGGACGGATACCTTCTGGACCTGGCCGCCGACGGGGAAAAGCGGCGGAGCTTCGGGGAAGAGAGCCGCCGGATCTCGCGGAACTTCACGCCGGACGTGTTCGGCAAGCGGACGGTTGCATTTTATGAGAAGGTGCTGGAAAAGTACCCCAACAGGCTGACTGACGAGGAGCTTCAGGACGCCGTCAACAAGATACCATAAAAGGGCACCCGGGAACGCGGGCATAAAAAAATCCAGCCTCACGCTGGATTTTTTCTGGGCCATATTGCCACTACGTGGCGTTTGGCCTATAGGAAAGATTTACGTATTCGCTTACGCGAATTGGGCCATCTAAGACTTGAACTTAGGACCAAAGGATTATGAGTCCTCTGCTCTAACCGACTGAGCTAATGGCCCGCAAATCACTTTGCCTGATTATTATAACGGAAATAGAAGAGGAAGGTCAACACCCCCGCCGCAGTTTTCCCGGAAACCCATTGAAAAAAACGCATAAATATGGGAAAATGACAGAAAGCGTTTCTATGTAAGAAAGGAGTAGAAGTTATGTCAACTGCGATGATACAGCACGTTATCGCCTTCGCCCTCTATCTGGGGCTCATGATTTACATCGGCATCCGCTGGATGAACTCGAACAACAGCTCCGAGGGCTTCTTCCTGGGAGGCAGGAACATGGGGCCGTGGACGACGGCACTGTCCGCCGAGGCGAGCGACATGTCAGGATGGCTGTTGATGGGGCTGCCCGGGGTCGCATACCTGGGAGGACTCAAGGAGGCTTTCTGGACCGCGCTCGGCCTGGAAATCGGAACCTACCTGAACTGGCTCATCGTCGCAAGGCCCCTGCGCCGCTACTCCATGATGTGCAAGAACTCGATTACGATACCTGAGTTCCTGACAAACCGCTTCCATGACAAGAAACGGATAATCTCTCTGGTATCCACGATATTCATCGTGCTCTTCTTCGTCATCTATACTGCGTCGGGCTTCGTTGCCTGCGCCAAGCTGCTCAACACGGTCTTCGGCCTGCCCTACATCTGCGGGCTGGTCATCGGCATGGTCGTCATCCTGCTCTACACCCTGCTCGGCGGTTTCGCCGCGGTCTGTACGACGGACTTCATACAGGGAACGCTGATGTTCATTGCCCTCATCCTTACGGTCTGCATCATGATGGTCTCCGTCGGAGGCCCGTCGGTCGCGATGGAAAAGGTCAGCGAGTTTGGCCAGAAGGCGATGAGCGGCGAATTCGGCGAGATGATGAAGGCAAAGTTCACGAACAACCAGAACTTCTCGGTCATCTCCATCATCTCCTCACTCGCCTGGGGTCTCGGCTACTTCGGCATGCCCCACATTCTGGTCCGCTTCATGGGAATCAAGAGCGAGAAGGACATAGCCCTTTCCCGCCGCATCGCGATGGCATGGGTCACCATAGCCTTCATCGGTGCAATGGGCATCGGCTCCTTCGCCTCCGTCTACCTGAATGACCTGCTTCCTGCGGCCCGGAACGAGAGCGTCGTCATCGCGACGATAATCCAGACCTATCCGGCATTCATCGGCGGCATCTTCCTGTGCGCCATCCTCGCGGCGGCCATGTCTACGTCTGACTCCCAGCTGCTCGTCGCCGCCAGTGCATTCACCGAGGACTTCTGCCAGACCCTGCTCAAAAAGAAATTCGGGGCCAGGACGACGGTTTCCCTGAGCCGCGTGACCGTTCTTGCAATCGCGCTCGTCGCCTTCGTCCTCTCGCTCAACGAGAACAGCTCCATCTTCGGCCTGGTCAGCTACGCATGGGCGGGCTTCGGTGCGACGTTCGGACCCCTGATTATCCTCGCCCTCTTCTGGCGCAATGCGACGGCACGGGGTGCAATCGCCGGAATCATCGCGGGAGGAGCGACGGTCATCATCTGGCACAACTTCTCCGGAGGCATCTTCGACGTGTACGAGCTTCTGCCCGGATTCCTGATCTGCCTTGCAATGGCGGTCGTCGTCAGCCTCCTGGACAAGAACAAGGACCCGGAGATGCTCAAGGAGTTTGACGAGTTCAAGAAACAGGGCAGGAACTAAGACAAATCCGCGCAGGAAACAAGCGAATGGCCAGGTATTGCGTGCTTTTCAACCCCAAGTCCCGGAACAAGACGGGCGGGCAGGAAACCAGAAAGCTTGAGCAGGTTCTTGCCGGGAACGAGCTGGGCTTCACGGACGTGACCACAATCCCTGACATGAAGCAGTTCCTCCGGGAGCCTGACCCGGAAACGCACCTGCTTCTGTCCGGGGGCGACGGGACGCTGAACCGCTTCGTAAACGATGCGGGGGAACTTGCCGCATCCCGCCCGGTCCTCTACTGGCCTGCCGGAACGGGCAACGACTTCCTGCGCGACATAGGAAAGCAGGGCACGACGGAGCCCGTGGAGATAAGCAGGTACCTGAAGAATCTTCCCGTCGTAACGGTAAACGGAATGTCACGGAAGTTCCTGAACGGAATCGGCTACGGAATAGACGGCTACTGCTGCGAGGTCAGCGACCGGCTGGTCGCAAAAAGCGACAAACCCGTGAACTACACGAGCATCGCGATAAAAGGCATGCTGTTTGCCTATACGCCCACATCCGCAGTCGTAACCGTTGACGGAGTAAGAAAAGAATTCAAGCGCGTCTGGCTCTGCCCGACGATGAACGGCCGCTTCTTCGGAGGCGGCATGATGCCTACCCCCAATCAGGACAGGCTCGCCGACAATCCCAAGCTGGTCTCATGCATGGTCTGGCACGGAACGGGAAGGCTCTTCACGCTCATGGCCTTTCCGACGGTTTTCACGGGCGCACACCTCAAATACAAGAAGAACATTGAGATAATGAGCGGCAGGAACGTCAGCGTCGCATTCGACCGCCCCACCGCCCTGCAGATAGACGGCGAGACGGTCTTAAACGTCTCGGAATACAGTGTTACAGTGAATTGACG
>CADBRC010000077.1 GCA_902796985.1 uncultured Spirochaetaceae bacterium | reverse complement strand
CGTCGTGGACGCGGACTCCAGCCAGCTGAACGCCGTCGCGATGGCGCGGAGCGGGAAAAGCTTCGTCCTGCAGGGACCGCCGGGAACAGGCAAAAGCCAGACCATCACGAACATCATCGCTGACTGCATATATAATGGAAGAAAAGTCCTTTTCGTGTCGGAGAAACTCGCCGCCCTTAACGTTGTCTACGACAAGCTCAAGGCGGCGGGGCTTGCAGACTTCTGCCTGGAGCTGCACAGCCACAAGTCCAGCAAGAAAGCCGTCATAGACGAGCTGTGCCGCACCCTCCGCGCCGACCGCTACCGCCTGTCCGACCGCGCCGACAGGGAGCTTGAGGCCAAGGCCGCCGCCCGGAAGCAGCTGGACTCCTATGCGTTAGCCCTGCACCGCAGGCAGGAGGGAATGGACTGCAGCGCCTACGCCATGCACGCCGCCCTTGCCGCCGTCCGGTCAGCGCCGGACGTTTCCTGCATCGTGCCCGACATCGCCTCCAGGGGGGCGGCCTACCTTGCGGACGTGACCGCCCTGCTCGGACAGTACGCCGACTACACCCGGACGGTCGGCGAGGACTACAGGCAGAACCCCTGGTACGGCTACGGCAGGGAATCCCTTTCCTATGAGGAGAAGCTCGCCCTGCAGGACGCCCTCTCCGGCGTTACGGCGGCATTGCAGGAGCTCATCCCCTTCTGCAGCAACGTTGCCAATACCTACGGCCTGTCCTGCCAGAACCTGACCGACTGCCGGAACTGGGAAGAGGCGTTCACCCTGCTTGCCCGCACGGACGTCATCAGCTGCGCCCTCCTGCAAAAAGACAAGTTCGAGTCCGTATCCGCTGCGGCAGGTCAGGCGGCAGAGATGGCGGAAAAGCTCGGCTCGCTGAAGGGACAGCTGGAATCGGAGTTCGAGCCGGGGATATTCCAGAAGGACGGCAGGAACTGGAACAACAGGCTCAAGAAGCAGTTCTCCTCGCTCTTCTCCCGCCTTTTCAGCAAGGACTACAAGGTAATACTGACGGAGCTCCGGCTGGAAAGCAGGAGCGGCAAAAAGTTCAAGTACGAGGAGGCGGTCAAAGCGACCGGCATGCTCAGGGACTGGCAGGAAGCGGGAGAGAACTTCGCCTCCGCTGACCGGCAGCTGGAAGGGCTGCTCGGCCCGGCCTGCAAGGGCATTTCCTCGGACTGGAAGCATATAATGGAAGATTTAACCGCGCTCGGCGGCCTGTACGGGCGGGGAATGGACTTCGCCTTCCTCCCCGACCTGGGGGCAGCCTCCTTTGACAAGGAGAAGCCCGCCTTCGCCTCCTACGCGCAGAAGCTCGCCTCCCTGCGGGCCTCGTGGGAAGCCGGGGCGGCCCTGCTCGCAGCGGGATTCGACGCGTCCGTGTTTGACGTGAGCCACGGCACGCTTGAGGCAGTGCTGGCAAAGTGCGCGGCCTGCCTCGCCGACATCGGCAAAATAGACAACTGGGTCAGCTTTGTCCGCCTCCTGCACGAACTTGACGCGCAAAAGGCCATGCCCTTCGTCACCCAGGCCATCGGTCAGAACATCCCCGCCGATAGCGTTGTGGATGCCTACCGCAAGGCATTCTACACCCAGCGGCTGCACGCGCTCGTCGGCAGCGTCCCCGAGTTCTCATCCTTCACCCGCGTGGCGCAGGACAAAGCCGTCTCGACCTTCGCCGAGAAGGACAAGCTGCAGTTCGAGATAAACAAGGCGCAGATAAAGGAGAAGCTTTCCGCCCTCAGGCCCTCACTGGACATGCTGACTCCCAAAAGCCCCGTGTCCGTCCTCCTCCGCGAGGGCGAAAAGAAGCGCAAGCAGAAGAGCATACGGACGCTGATTGCGGAAACCGGCGACCTGGTACAGGTGCTCAAGCCCTGCTTCCTCATGTCCCCGCTGAGCGTCAGCATGTTCCTGAGCGGAGGGATAGAATTCGACACAGTGGTGTTCGACGAGGCCTCCCAGATTTTCCCCCAGGACGCGGTGGGCGCGGTCTACCGGGGCAGGCAGCTGATTGTCGTCGGGGATTCCAGGCAGATGCCCCCGAGCAACTTCTTCACGACGACGCTGGAAGTGGAGGGCGACGAGGAGCTGGACGACGTGACGGACTTCGAGTCCATCCTGGACATGTGCGCACCTTCCATGCCGCAGAGCTCCCTCCAGTGGCACTACCGGAGCCGCTACGAGCAGCTGATAGCCTTCTCCAACCGGAACTTCTACGGGGGCAGCCTGATGACCTTCCCGTCCGCGTCGGGCGGGGTGGAAGGCACGGGCGTGGACTACTACCACGTGGACGGTACGTTCGACCGGAAGACCCACACGAACCTCGCGGAGGCGGAGCGGGTGGTGGAGCTCGTGCTGGAAGATGCCCGCCGCCATCCTGACCGGAGCCTCGGCGTGGTGGCATTCAGCGTCGCCCAGCAGAACCTCATCGACTCCCTGCT
>CADBRC010000076.1 GCA_902796985.1 uncultured Spirochaetaceae bacterium | reverse complement strand
GGATCTAGTGCACAGGAACGTCAGCTTCACGCTTGAGGGCGGGCAGGAAAAGACGTTCAGCCTGAAGAAGAAGCTCGGCGCAGTACTGTTCGACCTGGACGGAGTCATAACGGACACCGCCCGGCTGCACTATCAGGCGTGGAAGGAGATGGCCGATGAGGAGGGCCTGGAGTTCAACGAGAACATAAACAAAAAGCTCCTCGGTATCTCCCGTGAGGAATCTCTGGATCTGATCCTCGCTGCCAGCGGCACGGTATGGACGGATGACAAAAAGGCTGCCTGCTGCGCAAGGAAAAACGAGCGCTACAAGGAGCTTCTGGGCGGGCTTTCGGAAAAAGACATCCTGCCCGGAATAACCGGCCTGCTCAAAGAGCTTGTGGAGAACGGTGTTCCCGCTGTGCTTGCCTCAAGCAGCAAGAACGCCCCTGCCGTACTCGAAGCCCTGGGGATACGGGACTGTTTTGCCGCTATCGCCGATGCCGCCCGCGTGCAGAAAGCCAAGCCCGAGGCGGACATCTTCCTTGAAGCTGCGGAGAAATCCGGGGCCTGGTATTCGAACTGCGTGGGTATTGAGGATGCGCCTGCCGGGATAGAGGCCATAAAGAAAGGCTGTCTGACCGCCGTGGGAATCGGCCGTGGCAGGGGACTGGATAAGGCGGACCTGATTTTGGCTTCTACGGAGGAGCTGACCTATTCACGGCTCAAGGCATTGATGGAGGGTTGATTCGTTATGGAAAAGAAAAGATACGATGTCGTTGCGCTCGGTGAGATTCTCATCGACTTCACCTATTCGGGAACGAATGCGGACGGGAAAAAACTGTACGAGGAGAACCCCGGCGGTGCGCCCGCCAACTGCGTTTCTGCGGTGGTCAAGCTCGGGGGCAGCGGCGCGTTCATTGGAATGACGGGCAGGGATTCGTTCGGCAGCGACATCCGTGCCGTACTGGAAGATATCGGTGTGGATACATACGGCATGCGCTACTGCGACAGCCAGCATACGACGCTCGCGTTCGTGACTCTGGCTGCAAACGGGGAGCGGGCATTTTCCTTCTGCCGCAACCCCGGGGCGGACACTCAGATACAGCCCTCCGATCTGGACCTTGAAATGCTCTCCCAGACGAAATTCCTTCACGTCGGCTCGCTCTCGCTTACGGACGAACCTGCAAAATGCACGACGCTCAAGGCGATTGAGCTGGTGAAGAAAGCCGGGGGGCTTGTCTCCTACGATCCCAACTACCGCGCAAACCTCTGGCACGGCAGGACGGACGCGCTTCCGCTGATGAAAAGCATCTTCCCCCTCGCGGACAGCGTGAAGGTCTCGGAGGAGGAGCTGGAGCTGCTGTTCGGGAAGGGGCTGTCATACGCAGACGGCGCCCAGCAGATTCTCGCGCTCGGCCCCTCCCTCGTTATGATTACCCTTGGGTCGAAGGGCGTTTACTATGCTTCAAAGCACGGCTTTTCCGGCCAGCTCGGCGTTCCCCAGGTGCAGGTCGCGGACACGACCGGGGCGGGCGACAGCTTTGGCGGCGGCATGCTCTACCGGCTGACCAGGCGGGCGGATCCCCTTGCCTTCACGAAGGAGGAGCTGGAAAAGGACATCGCCTTTGCGAACGCGGTCGCATCCCTCTGCGTCATGAAGCGTGGCGCGATTCCTGCCCTCCCGGACCTCGCCCAGGTTGAGGCGTTCATGAAGGAACACTCGATGTAATTTATGGAACCGGACGGTCTGCCCGTGGGGGTGACTGCCCGGTCTGCAGGGGCGTCCCGTCCCGTCTCTGTTGACAGCGGACTGCCCGGTTGTCCGTTGTCCGTTGTCCGTTGAGCACCTTGTATAGCACAAAATCCGTTTTCCTGTTATACTGACTGGCATGCTTAACCTCAACAACAAGACGGCGAACATCAAGCACGAGGTTCTGGTCAGGATAGCCAGGCTCCAGCTGGAGGGCAAGCTGGAGGAGGGAGTTCACTTCATTCCCCGCGAGATGGCTCCGCGCGACCGGCAGCCCATGCGCTGCTGCATTTTCCACGACCGCGAGATACTCAGGATGCGCGTTCTCGCCCGCCTGGGCTTTTCCATAGAGAAAATCGACGAGGAGCGGACGCTCGCTTCCTACGCAAAAGAGGCCCTGGTGAGGGAAAAGCCCACCTGGCCCATGCTGACCGTCCTGCACGAGGCATGCAACGGCTGCGTCCGCTCTCATTTCATGGTCACCAACGCATGCCAGGCCTGTTACGCCCGCCCCTGCATGATGAACTGTCCCAAGAAAGCGATTACGGTCGAGCGGCGGGCGCAGATCGACGAGAAGCTCTGCGTCAACTGCGGCCGCTGTCTGGACAACTGTCCCTACCATGCGATAATCAAGATACCTGTCCCCTGCGAGGAAGCATGCCCCGTCGGCGCGATCTCCAAGGATGAGAACGGACTTGAGACAATCGACTACCACAAGTGCATCTTCTGCGGCAACTGCATGAGGGAATGTCCTTTCGGCGCGATGATGGACAAGAGCCAGCTGGTGGACGTGATAAACAAGATTTTGCACAAGGACAAGGGGCGGCGGGTCGTCGCCCTCTACGCCCCCTCCATCGCGAGCCAGTTCAAGGCGGACGCAGGCCAGCTGGAGCAGGCGATGCTCGCCCTGGGCTTCGACAAAGTGTACGAGGTGGCCCGGGGGGCGGACATCTGCGCCCAAAAGGAGGCGCGGGAGTTCGAGGAGCGGATGGCGAGGGGGGACAAGATGATGACGACCTCCTGCTGCTCGGCGTATGTCCGTGCCGTCCGCATCCACGTCCCGGAGCTGAAGGACTGCGTTTCCCAGACCCGCAGCCCCATGCATTACACCGCGGCCCTCGCCCGCGAAGAGGACAGGGACTGCGTGACCGTGTTCATCGGCCCCTGCATTGCCAAGCGGCGCGAGGCTTTTGACGACGACGACGTGGACTACGTGCTTTCCGTCGAGGAGCTTTCCGCATTTCTGGAGGCGAAGGGCGTGGACATCGGCCAGATGGAAGCCGGGCCGGCAGGCCAGACCGCCAGCCGCTACGGGCGGAACTTCGCGCAGAGCGGGGGCGTGCTGGAGGCGGTCAAGTCCAGACTGAGCGACCCGTCCCTCCTCCGTGAGGGCAGGATAAACGGGCTGAACAAGCAGGGCATGAATGCGCTTAAGCGCTACGGTTTCATCAACTCCGGCAAGATACCCACACCGCCGGACTGTCCCAACCTGATAGAGGTCATGTCATGTGAGGGCGGCTGCATTGCGGGGCCTTCCGTCATCACCGACATCAAGGCTTCCGCGGGCCAGCTGAAGAAGTACGTTGACGCGGCATCTGCTGTTCCTGTGGCGGCGGATGTTCCGGCGGCAGGAGATGCCTCCTGATGAAGGAGGACTCCCTTCCCCCCAGAGCAGCGTGGATCCTCAGCCTCATTGTGGCGGCCCTGTTCTGCGGGGGGCTGGCGCTTGTCATCCTCTCGTCCTCCCTCTCGGGCGGGGTGCAGGTCTTTCTGGAGGAACGGGT
>CADBRC010000075.1 GCA_902796985.1 uncultured Spirochaetaceae bacterium | reverse complement strand
GTTCTCCAGTACAAAGGTGCGGATCCACCAGTGGTCTTCCGCGCGGCCCGCCGCAAAGTAGATGTACCACTTTCCTTCTATAAAATGCAGCTCAGGAGCCCAGATGTGCCAGCTCATCGGCCCGGAGGCGTGCTTGCGCCAGACGGTGAGGGGCTGGGCCTCCGCAAGGCCCTTGAGCGACCATGCCCTCCTGAGCTCTATCCGGTCGTATTCAGGCACCGATGCCGTAAAATAGTAGTATCCGTCCGAGTGCAGCATGGCGAAGGGGTCCGCCCGCTGGAGTATGAGGGGCTTCCTCTCGTCCTGTTCCGTTATGTCCGTAATGTTCATTCCATTCTCCTGAGCTGTTTTCACTTCATGGTAAAGCCGGATTCCCGGATTGTCAACAGAAAATTGATATCAATTATGTTTCACCGATACAAATATCGGTTTTTTGGCAAAATCTAGGCGTTTTTTCTTATTCTTTTCCTTACTGTAACGATTTTTTTTGTTATTTATCTGTTTTTTTGTTTGACAAATTGGATATCTCGGTGTATCCTGAATTCAGTTGCGAAGGCAGCAACAGAAATTTTTGGAGGAATATATATGAAAAGACATCTTGGAAGCACGGTTCTCGCGCTCGGAATGGGCGCGTTGATGACGCTCGCGCTCGCTTCCTGCTCCGGCAAGGACACGGCCGCCAGCGGCAGCGGCAGCACGTCGTCAGGCTCGTCCTCGTCGGGCAGCGAGGCCCCGGCCGCGGATGAGATAAAGCCCGACGCTATCTCCACCGTCGGACCCGCCAACGGGACGAAGATGGAGCTGTGGACCTTCGTGGACCTGCACAGCCAGCACTACGCCGCCATGCTCGAGGAGTGGAACAAGGCCAACCCCGACAGGCAGATTCAGATCACCTTCGTCACCTATCCCTACGGCGACATGCACAACAAGATGATCATGGCCAACCAGACCGGAACGGGCGCGCCCGACATCTGCGACATCGAGATAGGCCAGTTCCCCAACTTCACGCTGGGCAACGTGCAGTTCGTCGAGATGGACAAGTACATCGAGCCCTACAAGAACAACGTCGTCCAGTCCCGCCTGGACATCTACGGCAGCAAGGGCAAGCACTACGGAATCCCCTTCCACGTCGGCGCGACGGTCATGTACTATGACGCGAAGGCCCTGGAGGCTGTCGGGATTGACTACAAGACGATCAAGACCTGGGACGACTTCGAGAAGGCCGGAATCAAGTACACCAAGGCGACCGGAAAGAAGTTCACCGGCGTTGACACGGGCGGAACCGACTGGCTCTGGCTGTCCATGGCCGAGAACAAGCAGGACTGGACCGATGCGAACGGCAAGGCCGACATCCGCATCAACGGTGTCTCCGACATGATCAAGATGCAGCAGCGCTGGATCGACGAGGGCTTCGCCTACGTCACCCCGGGCGGACAGATCGATACCGAGGCCGGCTATCAGACCGTCGGAGCCGAGGACGTGGTCGCCTTCCCCAAGGCCCTTTGGTACATGAGCCGCTTCCTGAACTACATCCCCGACCAGAAGGGCAACTGGGCCATCGCTCCCTGCCCCGTCTACAAGGCAGGACAGCCCCGCTCCGTCGGTATCGGCGGAACCGGAACGGTCGTCTCGCTCCAGTCCAAGAACAAGGAGCTCGCCGCGGAGTTCGTCGTGTTCGCCAAGCTGTCGCTTTCCGCCGAGAAGCGCATCTGGGAAATCCTGGGATTCGACCCGGTCAACACCGACCTCTGGCAGGACAAGTCCATCACGCATGATCCGAACAACAAGTACGTGCAGTACTTCCGCAACAACCCCTTCGACACGCTCAACGAGATAAAGAGCGAGATCGGCGGAATCAAGGCTGTCCCGATCAGCTCCACGATCAACGAGCAGATCAACCTGAACGTCCTGAACAACTGCCTTGAGAACAAGGCTGACGTTGACTCGGAGCTTCAGGCCGCCCAGGACGAGATAGACATAGAGCAGTAACGGCATAGGAGAGAGTTTGTGCGGGCGGGTTCCCTGAATCCGGCCCGCGGTATGCCCCCCGCGGGCCGGACAGGTTCAGGCTGACTTTCCTTCCGGCCCGCTTTTTCATTAAGGAGAAAACTTGAAATGAAAAAGAACAAGATTTCTGGTTTCGTGTACTCGTGGAAGGTCGCCCCCTACGTCTTCGTCCTGCCCTTCATAATCACTTTCCTTGTGTTCTGGATTTACCCCTTCGTAAGCTCGATACTGATGAGCTTCCAGAGCATCCTTCCCGGCGAGATAAAATGGATAGGGCTTGAGAACTACACGAAGCTGCTCAAGGACAAGACCTTCCACCTTGCCATAAAGAACAGCTTCATTTACACGGTAATCACATGCGCCCTGCTGATTCCCTTCCCCATGCTCTTCGCGAGCATTTTGAACAGCGCGTTCCTGAAGGGGAAGACGACCTTCAAGGCAATCCTCTATATACCCGCGCTGACATCTGTCGCCGTCGCGGGAATGATATTCGGCTTCATGTTCAGCGAGCTGGACGGGTCCACCGCCAACCAGCTGCTCCATGCCTTCGGATACCCCTCGATCAAGTGGCTCAAGGGCTATGCGACCGGCTGGCTCGCTATGGTCCTGCTCTGCTGCTGGAGATGGACGGGCGTGAACATGCTCTACTTCCTGTCAGGACTGCAGGGGATCGACGCGTCGCTCTACGAGGCGGCCGACATAGACGGGGCTACGCGCTGGCAGAAGTTCCGCCTCATAACCCTGCCCCTGCTCAAACCGACATGGATCTACGTCCTCACGATAAGCATCTACGCGGGCCTTGCGATGTTCCTTGAGAGCTACATGATGTGGGGCGGGAACGCCTCGCCCAAGAACATAGGCCTTACGATCGTCGGCTACCTCTACAGGCGCGGAATTGAGCGCAACCAGATGGGCTATGCGAGCGCGGTAGGAATCGTGCTCCTGGTCATCGCGCTGACAATCAACTTTATCCAGCTTACGATAAGCGGGACTTTCAAGAAGGAGCAGTAATCATGGCAGGAAATTCTGAGAACAAAACGACGGCCGTGAAGGCAGCGGACAGGC
>CADBRC010000074.1 GCA_902796985.1 uncultured Spirochaetaceae bacterium | reverse complement strand
TTGAGCGAGCGCTGGGGGAGCGGCGGAAGCCATCTGCATTCCCGGCGGCCCTCAAGGAAAACGTCCATGCTCCGCATCATCATGAGCGCGACCGCGATCATGTGCTCGGCGATGGCGACCCCGAACGCGCCCGCCGAGTTCGTGAGCAGGCAGTCCTCGTTCGCGAAGTATCCCGGGACCATAAGGGAGTCCACACCCGCCCACGGTACGCAGAGCCACTTGAGCGTGCGGCTCGTCCGTGTGATGGACGGCGCGAACCCGTAGATGATGTCAGCGTCATAGTCGCTCTGGGGAATGTCCGCCTCGTCCTCGTAAAAGACGGCATCCACGCCCAGCTCCGACGCGACCTGCCGTATGCGGTCCCGGTGCTTCTGCTCAAGCATCTTGTTCACCACGATCAGTTTCATTCACATCCCTCCAGCGTCAAAACGATTTGTCCATCCGCCCTTACAGCGCTTTCTCCATATACCCGCAGGTGAACGGGAAGAAATCGAACTTCTGCGTGCGGGTATGGACAAAACCTTTTCCCTCATACCAGCGGCGGAGGCGTTCGTTCTCTTCGACGATGCTGATGTTCATGCGCGTGCAGCCCCTGCGCTTTGCCCGTATGCACGCATCGGAAAGCAACGCGTCCCCAACCTGCCGGTGCCTGAACTCCGGCAGCACGCAGAGGTTGTTCAGCTCGCAGGCCGCGTCATCCTGAAAGGCAAGGGAATAGTAGCCGAGCATCTGTCCGTCATCGGAAAAGAACGCGGCCATCAGCCGCCGTTCGATCTCAAGCTGGTACAAAAGCCGCTCCTCCGTCGTCGCGAAGGCGGTAAAACGCGGCGCATTCTCGCACGTAAAACCGAACTCGTCCGCCACGGTCTTGAAGCTGCTCCTGATGACTCTCACACATTCGGCAATTTCGCCCTTATTGATTTCCCGTATCATATTCCATTACCGACCCGGCCGTTTTCTTATGCGTTAAAATCATACAATAAGGATATTCCAAAGTCAATATTTCCGCGGCTTGCCTACATTCCACCGATGTCCTATACTGTGCACAAAGGAGGGTGGTATGGGCGGTATGGACGGCATGGACAATATGGACATCGAACATTTTTACCGAGAGAAAGGCGAAGGGGACGCGCTGATCCTGCTCCACGGGAACGGGGAGGACAGCGGATACTTCCAGGGGCAGATTGACGAGTTCGCCAGGTTCTATCATGTGTACGCGATTGACACACGGGGGCACGGCAAAACCGCGCGGGGCAGCATGCCGTTTACGATACGGCAGTTCGCGGACGATTTGCTGTGCTTCATGGATTCGCACGCGATCGCAAAAGCCCACCTGCTCGGCTTCTCGGACGGCGGGAACATCGCCATGGTATTTGCCATCAAACATCCCGAACGTGTGGACCGCCTGATCCTCAACGGCGCGAACTTGACCGCCGCAGGAGTAAAGCGGAGCACCCAGCTTCCTATAGAGCTGGGCTACCGGATCGCAAGACGATTCGCCGCAAAGAGCGAGTCGGCACGGCGCAATGCGGAGATGTTGTCCCTCATGGTGAACGATCCGAACATCAGGCCGGAGGAGCTTGCGGGAATACAGGCGGAAACACTGGTCATCGCAGGGACGAACGACATGATCCAAGAACGGCACACAAGGCTGATCGCGGACAGCATCCCGTCCAGCACGCTCGTCTTCATAAAGGGCAATCACTTCATCGCACACAACTGCCCGTCCGCGTTCAACAAGGCCGTCCTGGAATTCCTGGGCCGCTGACCGATGAACCTTTGCATTTGATCTGCATTCCTGTAGAGACACCCTCTAACGACCGTAATGCGGACCCTCTAACGGGCTGTAGAGACACCCTCTAACGGCCGTAATGCAGACCCTCTAACGGGCTGTAGAGGGTCCCTATACAACGAAAAGCTCGAATTTCTCCAAAAAGTCCACAGAAACAGACGCACACGATGCTGATCGCGGACAGCACGTCCAACCTTGATTTTGTGCCCCTCCTGCTATAAAATGACCGTAGGATGCGCCATCACGGTTCGCAGCCTTGTTCGGAGGGAAGCCATCATGAACCAGAACGTTCATTCCATCCATCATGTCTCGATGAAATGCGGCGAGCCGGAGATGTTCGAGAAGGCCGTGGCCTTCTACACCGGAGTGCTCGGATTCAACGTGGTCAGGCGTTGGGCGGACGGCATCTTCCTGCAGTCGGGAACGGCGTGCATCGAAATCTTTACGAACGCCTCCGGAATCCGCGAGCTGGGGGCGATACGGCACTTCGCCCTTGCGACGGACAGGGTGGACGAGCTTGCCGCCAGCATCGAGGAAGCCGGATACGAAGTCTTCATCAAGCCCAAGGACATCGTGATTCCGTCCGAACCGGTACTGCACGCGCGGATGGCCTTTTTCTACGGGCCGCTCGGCGAGCAGGTGGAGCTGTTCAAGGAGCTGGAGGACGCGCAGACCACCGGGCAAAGCTAACGTCCCGATTGTTGACCTGACAAAAGTCCGCAAACGAGGAAATGCGGCTCAAACAGAGTTCCCCTATAATGCAAGTAAACAAGAGGTAAGGAGGACACGGATGGAATGGATTTCGGCGCTGCAAAAGGCCATTGACTACATGGAAGCGCATCTTATGGAAGAGATCAACTATGAGGACGTGGCGAAGAGTGTGTACAGCTCAAGCTATGAGTTTCATAGGGCGTTCAGCTTCCTGACCGGGATGACCGCAAATGCCTATATCCGCAATCGCAGGCTGTCGTTGGCTGCCCGTGAGATTCTTGAAAGCGATGGCAAGATCACCGACATCGCGTTCAAGTACGGATACGAGACTCCGGAGAGTTTCACCAAGGCATTCACCCGCTTCCATGGGGTCGCGCCCAAACTTGCGCGTGAGGAATCCTCCAAGCTCGTGCTTTTCAATCCGCTTGTTATCAAACTGACCGTTGAAGGGGGAAAACCTATGGACTACCGGATTGTACAGACAGAGGCAAAGCAGTTTCTTGCGCTGGCGAGAAGCTTCAAGAACGAAATCATCAACGATGATGACAATCACGAGATCCCGGATTTCTGGGGCGAGGTGCAGGCTGGCAAGATGCTCGGCCCGGTGTGGATGCTCCGCAAGGACGGCATGCGCGACCTGTACGGACTTTGCAGTCCGACGAAAGAAGGCTCTGAGACTTTCGATTACGGAATCGGCATCCCGGTTGACGCGGACACCGAAGCATTTGACCTTGCCGAACTGGAAAAAGCAGGGTTCAAACTGTGGGACGTAAAGCCGGGCACCTATGTCGTGTTTGAATGCAAGGGCAAGGATGCCGACTGCATCCGCGATACCTGGGAGCAGTTCTACAAGGAGTTCCTGCCGCAGATGGGCTACGAGGCCGCCGAGGAAACCGACTACGAGCTGTACTTCGATGGCGAGGGCAAGACCGCCAAGAGCCGCCCGGGACTGTTCTGCGAGCTGTGGATCCCGATCAAAAAGAA
>CADBRC010000073.1 GCA_902796985.1 uncultured Spirochaetaceae bacterium | reverse complement strand
GCTCTACGGTGCACCGGGCACAGGAAAGACAGAGAGCGTTTACCAGATTGCGCGGGAGACAGGCAGGACAATCCTGCACGTGGACATAAGCAGCTCGAAGTCCTGCTGGTTCGGCGAGAGCGAGAAAATCGTCAAGAAGATTTTCACCGACTACAGGCAGATGTGCAGGAAGCTTTTGAACGGCAAGGACGGAAAAATGCCCATCCTGCTTTTTAACGAGGCGGACGGCATTCTTTCCAAGCGGACGGATGTCACACGCGGGAATGTCGCCCAGACCGAGAACGCCATGCAGAACATCATCCTTGAGGAGATGGAAAAGCTTGACGGGATTATGGTCTGCACGACAAACCTTGCGGACAATCTGGACGCGGCCTTCGAGCGGCGCTTCCTGTTCAAGATAAAGTTCGATGCTCCGACGCTGGACGCCAAGAAGAAAATCTGGCAGTCCAAGCTCGACTGGCTTGATGAAGATTCCGCCATATCCGTCGCAACGGATTACGACCTGAGCGGGGGACAGATTGACAACATCGTCCGTAAAATCATGATGGATGAGGTGATAAAAGGCTCCCGCCCTGACATCGGCAAAATCCACGCACTATGCCGAAGCGAGAGAATCGAAAGTTATGCTGGCAGACGGATTGGCTTCGGAGGGTAAAGGCGGGAAAAGCCATTTCAGGCAGCAGTCCCCCATAATCTTGGCGCTACCAGAATGTCCATTGTGGAGATACCAGAATGTCCATTGTGGAGATGCAAGAATGTCCATTCTGGTGATGCAAGAATGTCCATCGTCGTGGTATCAGAATGGACATCGTGGCAAACTATAACAGTTTTTTTTTCAAATCTGTTGATTTTACGACATTTCTAGACCTTCTTTCTGTCGTACATTATGTGCAAGGACGGGGCGCAAAAAGGTTCGTTGAACTTTTGCCCCTCCAAAACACATTTTAAGGAGGCCTACTATGGCTGACTCACTTCAGATTAAAGACGAGGACAACAAGCTTGTCATCACCCTTCGCACCAATCCCTTTTCCACGGAGAAAAGGAACTACATCGGGAGCATCCCGCGCGACACGCTTACCATCTCCAACCTTGCCGCCCGCGTCAAGGACGGCGACAGGGGACTGGACGAATACACCGTGCTCAAGGCGGCAGGACTGCTCAAAAAGGAATGTCTCATGGCAATCCGCCGTGGTCAGGCGGTGAACCTGATGGGCCTGTGCACCATGTTCATTGCACCGGAAGGAACCGTGGACGGCGGGAACCCGTCTGCGGCCCTCTCGCAGAAACTCGCCCTTCATTTTTCCCCGACGTCCGAGGCGCAGAAGGCTGTCTCCGGTCTTAAAATCACGAATGTCATCGTAAACGACGGCCAGCCACAGATTGACAGCATGCTGCGGCTTCCTGGTGAGATACCTTCGGATACCTTCACCGCCGGGAAGGCCATACGACTCGTAGGTAACAGGCTCAAGGTGACGGGAGAAGACTCGGGTCTGTATCTCTGCCCTGCCGACGGGAACGGAAACATCTCCAAAGACGAGGCTGATTGGACGAAGATAACGGACGATCAGTTTTCCTGCAACAATCCCAAGAGACTTGAGTTCTTCATTCCTGACGACATTGCCGAAGGAAGTTACCGCATCAGGCTCAAGACGTTCTACAGCGGGAACAAGCTGGACCGTAAGACGGCAATCTCCGTCGTCTCCGATGTCATAAAGATACGGAACCAGTAGCAACGGATTCTTCTCTGTCCCGTGACGAACAGGACAGGGAAAAACGTCACTCTGCCACGTAATGACAGAGTGACGGTGTATAATAGAGGAGGTTTTTATGAACAAGGAAAACGGAGACGCGTACTTGCGCGCATGGCATTTGATTTTCGGAGTTGCCACAGGGGATGCGATGGGGTTCCCCGTACAGTTCTACAAACGGGAACAGGCAAAGGCACTCAACGTCACCGGTATGGTCGCCCACCGCTCGGGGAACTATCCTGCGGGAAGCTGGAGCGACGATACCAGCATGACGCTCGCATTTACGGCAAGCCTCTGCGAGAGCGGTAGGCTTGACTACGATGACATAATGCGGCGGTTCAGCGAATGGCTCAGGAAAGGGCACTATACCCCCGGGGGCAGGGCGTATGATGTAGGGCGAACCTGCTTCAGTGCCCTGCTGCGCTACAGTGACGGCGTTGCACCCTTGGACTGCGGCGGGCAGGCAAAGATCGACAACGGAAACGGCTCGCTCATGCGCATTTCCCCGCTCGCCCTGTACCTGCGAAAGGAATACGGCAGCGATGCCTTCGCCAACGCAAAAGCTTTCACACCCGTCCATAATGTCTCAAGGCTGACCCACGCCCACCCCATCGCCCTTGTAGGCTGCGATATTTTCGTCGCCGTATTGCTTTCATTGATGGACGGGACGCAAAAGGATGCCGCCGTACTGCGGGGAATGGAACAGGTTCGCGCCTATGCTGACCGGCGGCCGGAATTCAAGTCGGCCTTTGCGGAATACGCACGGATTGGGGAAGCTGACTTTAGCCTCTTGCCGGAGAGCAAGATTGCCAGCAGCGGCTATGTCGTGGACACGCTTGAGGCGGCCCTGTGGAGCTTCCTTACGACGGATTCCTACCGAGCCTGTATTCTGAAGGTTCTGGGGCTGGGCAAGGACACCGACAGCATCGGCGCAGTCGCCGGGGCAATGGCGGGGATTTACTATGCCGGCTCCGAAGAGCAGGATATCCCGAAGGAGTGGAGCGATGCCTTGCAGGGGCAGGGACAGCTCATGCAGGCGGTACAGCATCTCGCGGAGCGGTATTGATGCTCCACGTCCGTGCAGAATTTTCCACGGAGATTTTTGTGAGGATATTCAGTTTTAGGGGAGGTAATGTATCTATTGAAGCCTGAACTTCTGACAGTGAAAGGACCTTAATACCTGGCAGGTGAGGATTCACTACCGTCCATACGGCTTTCCGTATTTCGTCAGGAACAAGAAGAACTGGCATGCGGTTCTTGGCTCTGACAGCACCAGCGGCTCTGTTGCTCTTGAAAATAAAATCATCCCTAAACTCACGATTGCACTTCTCATCACTGCAATATGCAAGAATGTACTCCATTGTATCCTCTGAAATTCGTATGACGTTCAACTCTCCATTATGGCAAATATTTGAGACGATTGCAGGTCCCAGAATCTGCCGTGCGTGTTCTGTCATTGTTTCAATGGAATCTTTGTCTGTGGCATCAGACATGACTTCGAGGATAGAAAGGATGTTCCGTATGCTGACACATTCCTCCAAAAGGGATGCGAGTACGCCCTTGATGATGAAAAGTGCATTGTCTTCGTACTTGGACCGTATGCGCCGTACAAGGGTGGCGTTTTCTTCTTCTACCTCGGTCAGAAGTTCCTCCACATACTGAGAG
>CADBRC010000072.1 GCA_902796985.1 uncultured Spirochaetaceae bacterium | reverse complement strand
TGGCGGAGTCTGTTGAGGCGGGAAAGCTTTCCCGCGCCAAGGCTCTTGCTCAGGCAGCCCTGAGGGAGGTTGAGGTCTTTGACAGGTTAGCCTTCAGGGATGTTGTCGTCAGCATGAAAAGCAGCGACGTTCAGGAGACTATCGAGGCGAATGAGGCTTTTGCCAGTCAGAGCGACATTCCCCTCCACATCGGGGTGACCGAGGCCGGTCCCTTGATTTCTGGGGTTGTCAAGTCCACGCTGGCGTTCAGCCGCCTGCTGGGGGAGGGAATCGGTGCAACCATCCGGGTCAGCCTGTCCTCCAGCCCTGAGAACGAGGTCATGGCAGGGCGTGAAATTCTTCGTGAATGCGGCCTGAGGCGGGGTGGGGTGACGATAGTCAGCTGTCCCCGCTGCGGACGGCTGGGATTTGATGTACACTCGTTTGTGGACCGCTGGCAGGGAGAGCTGTATGCGATACAGAAGCCCCTCGTCATCGCTGTTATGGGGTGTGTCGTCAATGGGCCCGGCGAGGGCAAGCACGCCGACTTAGGCATAGCCGGTGGCGGCGGCAAAGTGATTCTCTTTAGAAAGGGGCAGATTGTCCGTACAGTGGACGAGAAGGATGCAGATGCCGAGTTCCGCAAGGAACTGGACGGGCTGCTGAAAGACTAGCTGCAAATAAAAATAAGAGCCGGAGGGGAACCCCCGGCTCTTAAAATGAGAGGTAATACAGCCCCCCTCGGACGTCTGGATGTCAAAATTACGTCCGAAGGAAACTGCATAAGGTTGAAGCTGATTAACGCTCTTACCCATCAATCAGTTTGGACCTCAATCACAATCTATTTTTATTATCGGGGGAGAGTGGAAAAACTTGAGAAGAATTCGATGTAATCGGAGCAAGCTTTCTTCAGTTCCCTGTAGATTATCCTGCTGTAATAGAGGGAGGAGAGGGTCTTATCCTCGGGAAGGTTCTTTGTAAGTTCCTTGAGCTTGCGTTCGGTGGGGAACACGAGGGCTGCCGCCTCTTTGCTCTCGGAACGCAGTATCTCGTTATCAATCCGGGACAGCTCGGCGAAAACCTCCGGGGCTTTGAGCCTGTTTGCTATGGCCTTCTCGCAGAGGGAGATTCCCTTTGCCGCCATAGCTTTCATCCGCTCCATGTCGTCCGCGAATGCGGCAAGAACCTGGTCGAACCGGGCCGGGTCTCTTTCAGCCCTGTCTTCGCTCCCTGCTTTGTCCGCCGAGGCAAAAAAAGCCTCTTTCTCTGCCTTCGCCTCCTGCCGTTCCAGAAATCCGTCTAAGGAGAAGCGTTCTATTCCCTTTATGGCAAGGCTCTCGTCCGTAAGGCTGTATGTCCTGATCCCCTGCTCCCCGGCGAGGGCGCAGTTCTTCTCGAACCACCATGAGAAAAGGGACATCTTTTTGTCCGAGAGTATGTCTTCTCCCCTGTAGTCCTTGAGCATCACGGGATTTGCGCTCAAGAGGGCGGCCGTGCTCTGGCTCTCGGACGTATTGAGCCGGCTTGAGATGCGGTGTTCCCGTTCTTCGAACTGGGAACCACGTATGTGGGTCTGTCTGCCGGGAAAGCCTAAGTCCATCCCAGCCATGAAGATTTCTTTTGCGCCGCAGAAGCGGGCAAAGTCCCATGCCGTCGTTGCGACGCTGCCGCCTGCCCCGAGCAGTCCTTTCCACCCGAGCTTTTTCTCAAAATACTGTCCAGGCGGATACATCGACGAGAACAGCACCTTTTCCTTGCATTCAAAGCGGAACACCGAAGGCCAGGCAGCGACCTCTGTAATCAGGACGGAGGAGGGGGCAGACAGGAACTCCAGGTGCATTGCGCATGCGTATTGGGGGTCGGCCAGTACGATGAAGTCTGGCTCCACCCCCGTGTCCAGGCAGGAATGCAGGGCCGTGTCCACGCAGACTATGACCGCCCGGTCTTTGAGCCGGGAGAGCTGGGGCAGGATGCGGCCCAGGCTTGGTCCTGCTGCCAGCACAATGAAAGGAAGCCCGCTTCCCAGTCCGGCATATTTGCGTATTCCGTCCAGCGTGTCCAGCTGCCTGATGTTCCGGCAGGTATTGGACAGCCAGAGGCGGGCAAATTTCTCCAGCGTTGCGGTATTTGTGTCGTCCTTGCTCTTTTCCTGCTGAATCAGCTGGCGGACGGCCTTGAAGTAGTCCGCACTGTGGGCTTCCTGTGCCGGAACCGAGAAGATATGGGTTTTCTTCAGGTCGTACTGCCGTAGTATGGCGGCCACGTTGTCCGTGCCGGCTCCGATGAGCAGGCTCAGGGCAGGGTGCGACAGGACCGGAGTCCAGTCCAGAACGGACAGGGCCTGAAAGATGTATTCGGCTTTCTCTTCGATTATAACGACGGGAACGGAAGGATGCTTCTGGCAGAATGCAATCGGGGCGTAGCCCAAGCCGCAGGAAAAGAAAACGGCAGCCTCTTCTTCATCCGTTTTGAACGCGGAGACGGCTTGTTCTGCTTCCCGTCCGGGGTTATACTTGGAGTGGAGCATGCTGCCTCCCTCCGAAGCGGTGGGACTGCCGTTTTTAGCCTGCTCGACACAGAGGGGGAGGGGGGCTGTCCCTTCCGGACCCTTCTCAAAAGCCTCGATCTTCCCCTCCAGCATGCCGGCGAGGGCGGGAAAGCGGGTCTTGAAGAGGCTGATATTCTTATTCCAGATAGAGTTCAATCGTCATGCCCTCCGATATCGGGGTTCCTTCCGGCGGGTACTGGGAATAGACCCAGCCTTCGCCGTTTATCTGGTAGTTTATCTTGTCGTCGTCGAGCAGGGGGAGCAGGTCCCGCTTCTGGCGGCCTATGAACGAGGGTACCACGTCCTCCACGACGATGGGCGGATTGCCCACAATGGAAACCGTACCCGAGTGCTCCACGCCGACCGCTCCCTGCCGGTTCATTCCCAAGTGGTCGATTATCTCATCCGCAGCGAGGGCAATTACCGGGGCGACGATGCGGCCCGCATAGGTCTCTCCCTTCGCCTTTTCTATGACGATGTAGAGAATTATCTCCGGATTCTCTACGGGGAATATTGCAAGACAGTTGGACACAAAGTCCGTCTCACTGTAACCGCCGTTCACGGGGTCGGCCATCTGCGCGGTTCCCGTCTTGACGCCGATTGAGATGTCGCCCAGGTTTGCGCGGTGACCGGTTCCGCTCTGAGCCGTCGTTTCCATGCAGCTCAGGATGTATTTTGCCGTCGTCGCCTTTATGACCCGCTCTCCGTACTCCGGGGTCAGGGTGTACTTGTCGCTGCCGTTCTTGTCCGTTATCTTGGATATGACCGTCGGCCTGACGCTGATTCCGCCGTTCGCTATGACCGAGGCGGCCTGCACCATCTGGAGGGCGTTGACGCTCAGCTCCTGTCCGATTGACATGGTGGGTTTTGTTCGCGCTGACCAGGACTTGTAGCCTTCATCCTTAACCAGACCGGTTGCTTCGGCAGGAAGCTCTACCCCCGTCCGTGTTCCAAAGCCGAACTTATGTATGTAGGACAGGAAGCTGTTTGTGTCCAGAAGGTCGCTCATCTGTGCAAGCGCATCGTTGCAGGAGTACTTGAGTGCGTCCCGGACATTGACCCAGCCGTGGTGCTCCAGGCAGTTTATCCGTATCAGCTCCCCCCTGTTCGTCTCCCGCTCATAGACCCCGTCGCAGAGGAAAATCGTGTCTGCGTCCAGCTTGCCGCTGTCCACGTATGCCGCCGAGGTGAAAATTTTGAACACCGAGCCTGGCTCGTAGGCTGTCATCGCCGGGCGGTCTATCTTCTCCTCTGTCGCCGCCGAACTGTAATCGTTCAGGTTTGCGGACGGCAGGCTGATGTAGGACAGAATAGCTCCGGTCTTGGCTTCTGAGGCAATCAGCATCATGCACTCCGCCTGGGTGGAGGCCATCGTGTCTTTCGCTATCTTCTCAAGTTTGTGCTGCAGGTCGGCATCTATCGTCAGGTACACATTGTCGCCGAACAGGTCGCCGGCCGCCAGGTCCATAATCATGGGGGAGAGGATGTTCTGCTGCGAGTACTCTATGCCGCTCAGTCCCTTTCCGTCATCGCCCATATAGCCTATCAGCTGGCTCGCCAGGTCGTTCTCCGGGTAGACCCGGCCGGGAATCTTATCGAAGCGTGAGAATGAGAGGTAGCCGTCGTTCTGGAGCAGGGCGTACAGCTCGTCGTATTCCTCTTGGGTCAGCTTCTTCTTCAGGTACATGAAGCTGGAGCTTTTGTTTGCCATTATCTGGTCATATACTTCGACCGCGTCCAGGCCAAGCAGGGAAGAGACCTCGAATGCGAATGTGCTGACATCCGCCGACTTTATCGCCTTGGGGGTTATCCCGTAATGGTAGAAGTTTGTCTGTACGGCGAGGGGCTTGCCGTTCCTGTCCACTATGGAGCCGCGCTCCACGGTCGGGGTTTTGGCAGTAATCTTGCTCTGCTCGCGGAAGGCGAGTTTGGCATACGAGAAGTAGATGTACACGACGACCAGAATCAGCATCACTGCTGAGGCGAGCATCCTGTTTTTATTGAAGAAATTGTTCATTTTGAGGCCTTCTTCGGCGGGACAGCCCGGGCGAGGACGTTCCTGACCGGTATGAATCCGTAGTCCCTGGAGTCTATGGAAGCGGCCGGGTTGTCCCCGACGGCAAGGATCATTCCGTCCGGTACCCGGCTTGCCAAGGCCATATTATGATACTGCGCCTCGGATAGAGGAAAAGTTTGCCCGTTCACGCAGAGAGTATACCCTTTATCGCAAGAAAAATCCAGTAGAGAGGCCGGAACAGCGACGCATCGCTTGATGACGAGATTCCCCTCGTGCATGTAAATCACTATGTCCCCTGTCTCCGGCTCTTGCCAGCTGCAGAGGAGGGTGTCTCCGAAGGGCCGGACAATGCCGTAGGCGAGCTTGTTGACCAGCGCGGCATCCCCCTCCGTAAAAGTCGGCTCCATGGAGCTTCCAC
>CADBRC010000071.1 GCA_902796985.1 uncultured Spirochaetaceae bacterium | reverse complement strand
GTCCTCAACATGGACATCATGACCCGCGCCGGAAAGAAGGTTCTGGACATCTTCAATGCCGATGCCAACGCTGAGTTCGTCCCCTGTCTGCACTCTGTCGGAAAGCCGCTGAACAACGGCGAGAGCGACAACGGCATCTGGCCCTGCGCCGACGTTGAGCACAAGTACATCACCCAGTTCCCCGAGGAGCGCCTGATCTGGTCCTACGGTTCTGGATACGGTGGAAACGCCCTGCTCGGAAAGAAGTGCTTCGCCCTCCGCATTGCGACCGTTCTGGCCCGCGACGAAGGCTGGCTCGCCGAGCACATGCTCATCCTCAAGCTGACCAACCCCGAGGGCAAGGTCAAGTACGTGACCGGTGCCTTCCCGTCAGCCTGTGGAAAGACCAACCTGGCCATGCTTATCCCGACCATCCCCGGATGGAAGGTCGAGACGATCGGTGACGACATCGCCTGGATGAAGTTCGGCGATGACGGACGCCTCTATGCAATCAACCCCGAGGCCGGATTCTTCGGCGTTGCTCCCGGAACTTCCGCCGAGTCCAACAAGAACGCCCTCGTTTCCGCCGAGAAGAACACGATCTACACCAACTGCGCCCTCACCGAGGACGGAGATGTCTGGTGGGAAGGAATCGGCTATCCGGCAAAGGGCAAGCTCGTTGACTGGAAGGGCAACACCCGCGACGCGCTCCCCAAGGACAAGGCTCCCAAGGGAGAGGAGATGGCCCACCCGAACGCCCGCTTCACCGCTCCTGCCAGCCAGTGCCCCTGCATTGCCAAGGAGTGGGAGGATCCCAAGGGAGTTCCGATCAGCGCGATCCTCTTCGGAGGCCGCCGCCCGTCAACCGTTCCGCTCGTACACCAGGCCCGCAACTGGAACCACGGTGTCTTCCTCGGTTCCATCGTCGGTTCCGAGATTACCGCCGCTTCCACGATCAATGCGGCTGAGGTCGGAAAGATTCGCCGCGACCCCTTCGCCATCCTGCCCTTCTGTGGCTACAACATGGGCGACTACTTCCAGCACTGGGTCGATGTCGGCGCCAAGGCTGACCAGGACAAGCTGCCCAAGATTTTCTACGTCAACTGGTTCCGCAAGGACGAGAAGAACGACAAGCTGCCCGGCGGATTCATGTGGCCCGGATACGGCGACAACAGCCGCGTCCTCGCGTGGATCTTTGACCGCTGCGACGGCAAGGACAACGCCGTTGAGACTCCGATCGGCTTCATGCCCAAGGACGGAGCCATCAACACCGACGGACTGGCCGACTACTACAAGAAGACCCTGCCTGAGATCCTCAAGGTTGATGTCGAGGGTTGGAAGAAGGAAGTCAAGGACGTCCGCGAGAACCACTATCCCAAGTTCGGCAAGCACCTCCCCAAGGAGCTCAGCGCTTGTTTGGACGACCTCGAGAAAAGGCTCAACGCCTAGATTGAGTCTGCGAGCTTTTTGCGTAAGCAAAAGCTCGGGAAGCTGGCCGCTAGGTCAGCGACAAGCGCCTGAACGCATAGTTCTTTAAGGCACTAAAAAGCCCGTCCGGGGAAACCCGGGCGGGCTTTTTTTACAGGCATCGGTTTGTAATTTATCCGCAGGTTATTGGTTTACTATATATGTAGCCGCACCGTTTCCTTGACAAACGGGGAAAAATCTTCTAGGATTTTAGAGGCTATCAGTGTTTATCCTTAGTGTAATTAACGGAGGGTTTTATGAAATTCAACAAGAAAATCCTGTTGGCCGCAGTAGCCATGCTGATTTCAGCGGCAGCGTTCGCCGAAACCTATTATGTCTCAGTAAAGAGCTCGCACTTGAAGGCGAAGCCCGCAGGTTCATCCAAGAACCTCACAAACGTCAGCTACGGCGATGCCGTCACCTGGGTCAAGGCAGACGGCAGCTGGACCCTGGTAAAGAAAGGAAATGTTGAGGGCTGGATAAGCACCAACGCAATCACAAAGCGGAAAGTTGTTTCTGGCAGCAAGGTAACGACCGATGCAAAGGAAATCGCACTTGCAGGAAAAGGATTCGGAGACGGAATCGACACGGAGCACGATGGCGGCAACTACACTGCTGTGAATGCCGTGGAAAAGAACTCCGTCAGCGACAGCTCAAATGAATCCTTCAAGGCCAAGGGCGGACTTAAGGTAACGGAATGATGAAAAGCTGCACGATATGGGCGGCCCCGCTGTTTCTGGCCGCCTGTCTGTTTGTTTCCTGCGAGACAACAGATAAGATGACCGCCAGCATGCAGAAGGCCTCCGACAAGATTACGGAAAAAGGACAGGAAATATCCGACAAAAACCGTGTCAAGATTGACGAGAGCCGGGCCGCCATAGCAAAGTCAAAGGAAGATATAACTCCCGAACAGGAGTATTATATTGGAAGGGAAGTGGCCGCTAAGATACTGGGCAACTACAAGCTCTATCAGAATGCGAAGGCCACGGAATACGTCAACGAGATATGCACAGCCATTACCTCTTCTTCCGATATGCCGGACATCTACAATGGTTACCACGTCGGCATACTGGACAGCAAGGAGATTAACGCCATTTCAACGCCCGGCGGACATATATTCGTCACACGGGGGCTTCTGAAATGTGCCAGCTCCGAGGATGAACTGGCAGCAGTCATTGCCCATGAGGTCGGACACATTCAGCTGGGGCATGCAGTCAAGTCCATAAAGACAAGCCGGTTGAACGAGGCCTCTTTGAGCGTGCTTGATGCAGCAGGTTCTATTGTGACCGGAAGTGCCTACCAGAAGGGGCTTGGCGATGCGGCGGATGAACTGATGACGACTCTCAGCACGACCGGATACTCCAAGACCCAGGAGTTCGAGGCTGACGCTAAAGCGGCATCCCTTATGGGAGACGCGGGCTACAATCCCGAAGCTTTGCGTACCATGCTCGAAGCCTTGAAGGAAAGGGAGAAAACGGAGACGAGCGGAATGGTAAAAACCCATCCATCTGCGTCCAGCCGTCTATTCCAGGCGAGAGGCTACATAAGGAATGCATCCTACGGGACGAAGGACTGGGGAGAGGACAAGCGAAGCGCGCGGTTCGCGTCCATCCAAAACTCTCTGTAAGGATATGCTCCTGTCCTAGCCTTGGGGCAGGAGAGTATGCTTCCATCTGGCAACCAGCTCCAGCGCTTTAAGGGGAGTAAGGTTGTCGGGATCTGATGAT
>CADBRC010000070.1 GCA_902796985.1 uncultured Spirochaetaceae bacterium | reverse complement strand
CGTCCGGGAGATCCCGTCCGACCGGGACTTCGCCGTCAGCCTGCTCGCCGACAAGGGCCTGCACAAGACCGCCGCCAGGATACTGGACGACGTGTCGCCGACGCATGAGAACATCCTTTTCATCGAATCGATCCTCCGCTACAAGGACAGGGGCATCCGCGAGACCGCGAGCACGATTCTGGCGGAGCAGGGGGACGGGGGCTTTGCCGAGTCCGTGTCCCGCCTGCTCGCCTCCAGGGAGGAGGGCTGCCGCTTCGCGGGCCTGAGCCTGATCCTCCGGCTCAAGGACAAGGACGGGAAGCTCGGGCACGAGGCCGTTGACTGGCGGCGGTTCCGGGAGGAAGCGGAGGGAATAAAGGCCCCCAGCGAACGGGAGGAGCTGCTGCTTCGGAGCCTGTTCGGGACCGGGGGCAGTCAGGAGGAAGCGGGCGCGGCCGGGACGGATGGGCTTTCGGGCAGCGGGGAAGTCCTGCCGGACAGTTTGGACGGCCTCTATGACGGGGACAGGCTTACGGAAATCCCCCTGTCCGAGCTGGAGCTTGAAAGCGGAACGCTCGATGCCGTCCGCACGGCGGACAAAAAGAAACTCACCGCCATAATCAAAGCCTTTGACGAGCTTGTGGCCGCCCACCGGACCGACCGCTATACGGACTTTTACGGCATGGACAGGATGCTCGGCGACAAGGGGGATTACCGGGAATTCGGAGGGATAGAGCTCGTCAGGAGCCCCCTCATATCGGGCCAGGGGACGGCAGTGGTTGACTGCCTGCCCTTCCCGGATTTGTGGAAGGGCTTCTACGAGGAACAGATACAGGATCCCGTGACCCTCTTCCAGCTCTATGCCCTCTGCTGCCTCCCCAAGAAAAGCGATGCCTTTGACCTCGTCATGGAGAAGCTCGGCTCCCGTTTCTCGGTCCGGCAGGTCGGAAAGGACGGGCGGGAGGACGAGCTTGTCGCGAAGACCGCGTCCGTCCTCTTCGGGAATCTCTGCAAGGTCAGGCCGGGCACGTATGAGTATTTCAGCCCGCACGGATACTCGCTCTTCTCCCATGTCATGTCCGCCCTCGTCCGCAGTTACTGCACGAAGGGCTTTCTGGACGCGCTGCTTGAGGGCATCATCTACAGGCTCATCCACGACGTGCGCCGGGAGGATATGTGGTACGAGAGCACGGACTGGATGAACCGGAAGGAGCGGCACTGCATACTCGATTCCCATGAGCTTTTCTTTTTCTTAAGCACGGTGCTCCCTGCGACCGTCAGCAGCGGGCTGGGCGACGGGGAGTTTTCCCGCTGGTTCAAGGCCGGCTACGCGCTCGCCCGGCACGCGGGCTTCGGGGAGGAGCCGCCCGACATAGGCTGGCGGCATTCGGTGGACATCTTCAATCCCCTGTCCGCGGGGGACTATCTGCGCGCCCACAAGCTGGGCCTCATCAGCCTGGACAGCGTGTATTACGGAATCATCAGGCTCAGCCCGTTTGCGGCAATCATGGGGGACCCCCGCTTTTACGGGACGGATGACGGGGAGCTGCTTGCGGTATACAGGCGCATAGCGGACACGATCGTAGAAGGCGAGCTCAAAAGGGGCGACTCCCCCGGCCCCAGCTCCGGTTACATCGCCTGCGTAAAAGCGGTCTACGGAGGCAGGGCCGTGCTGCGCCTGGTCCAGGCCCTCGGAAAAAGCCCCCTGGCCAGAAGCGAAAGCTACGGGGAGGACAGGCTCGACAGGAGTTACTGTCTGAGCCAGCTCATATCCGTCAGCCGTCCTCTGCCCGAGGACAACGCTGATGCCATGAAGGCGATGGCGAAGGAATACAAGATAAAGGAGCAGCGGCTCTACGACCTTGCCATGTATGCCCCCCGGTGGATTCCCATCATCAGCCGGATGCTGGGCGTACCGGAATTCGAGCGGGGCTGCTACTACTTCATCGCGCACATGAAGCCGGGCTGGCGGGACGAGCGGGATGCGTCGCTCATCGCCAAGTATACCCCCCTGACCCTGGACGAGCTTGAGCGGGGGGCGTTTGACCTGGACTGGTTCACGGAGATGTATGCGGCTTTGGGCGAAGAGGTGTTCGACAAATTGTACCAGAGCGCGAAGTACATTTCCGACGGTTCCCGCCATGCCCGCGCGCGCAAGTTCGCGGATGCAGCCTTGGGCAGGGTTACGGAGGAGGAGCTTGAGAAGGAGATAGGACGGGCCCGTAACAAGGATTTGCTGATGAGCTATCCCCTCATACCGATAGGAGAGCAGGACCACTCAGAGAAGATGGGACGGATCCTGCACCGCTACGAGTTCCTCCAGAAGTTCCGCAAGGAAAGCCGGGCTTTCGGGGCGCAGCGGCGGCAGAGCGAGGGCGAGGCCGTTGACAGAGCCATGGAGAACCTGTCCCGGGCGGCGGGGTATACGGACGTGAACAGGCTGTACCTGGGCATGGAATGCCGCCTGATGGAAAGCCTGGGGACGGTATTTGACTTCCGTCCGGCGGGCAGGTCTGGCTGCAGCATCAGGATTTCGGTGGACGGGAAGGGAAAGCCCTGCATCGAGTACCGGAACGACAAGGACGGAAAGCTTCTCAAGAGCGCCCCCGCCGCCCTCAAGAAGGATGAGTCTGCGGCGGAGATGCAGGAGACCTACAAGCGGCTTAAGACCCAGCACGAGCGGACGCGGGCAATGCTGGAATCGTTCATGGCCGAAGGAGTCCGCATCCCGGCGGAGGAGCTTGCCGCCCTGCTCGGAAACCCGGTGGTCAGCCCGATGCTGGCCGCCCTCCTGTTCACGCGGGACGGGAGCGGTTCAGGCGCGGGAGCCGCTGCTCCGCTGACGGGCTTTCTGGCAGTCCGCGACGGCGGCTGCGTCCTCGTGTCTTGGGACGGAACGGAGACGGCGGTGGGGGCAGACAGCCCGCTCCGCGTCGCCCACCCGTCTGACCTTTTCCGGGAAGGGCACTGGCATGACTGGCAGCAGTACATATTTGACAGGCAGCTGGTGCAGCCCTTCAAGCAGGTCTTCCGCGAGCTCTACGTCAAGCTTGACGAGGAGCTGGACAAAGACAGGACGTACATGTTCGCGGGGAACCAGATCCAGCCGCGGAAAGCCGCCGCCACGCTCCGGAGCCGCCGCTGGATCGCGGGCTACGAGGAGGGCCTGCAGAAGGTCTTCTACAAGCAGGACCTGATAGCGGAGATATACGCGCAGGCGGACTGGTTCTCGCCCGCGGACACTGAATGCCCCGCCGTCGAGTTCGTCGGCTTTTCCCGCAGGCTCTACAAGCCGGGCGACGAGGAGCGGCCCCTGCGGATCCGGGACATACCCGACATCCTCTACTCGGAGATTCTGCGGGACGTGGACCTCGCCGTCAGCGTCGCCCACGCGGGCG
>CADBRC010000069.1 GCA_902796985.1 uncultured Spirochaetaceae bacterium | reverse complement strand
TCCTTTCGTTTATGCGGTCGCTCCGGTTCAGCAGGGTTCCGTCAAGGTCAGAAACATACAGGGTACTCACAGCTACAGCCTAGCATGTAAAAATCCGCTCTGTCAAATCACCGGAAGCACGGTCCGGGCGGTCCGTCACGCCCCTGCACTCCCGTAATGCCGCAGCCCGGACTTCCAGAAGGCACAGGAGCCAACCCCGGCAATGAGCGCAACGAGGGGCGGGGCATAGCACAGCAGCGGGTACTCCACGCTTTTACCCAGGAGGAGCGCGACCGGATAGTAGCCGGTAAAGGCATAGGGGACGACAAAGGTCAGGAGGGCCTGCATTCCCTTCGAGTAAACCGGCAGCGGATAGTCCGTGTAGTTCTTGAGTCCGTAATTGTTGTTTGTCAGAAGGGAAACGATTTCCTCGCTCTTTATGGCCCAGAAGCTTATTGTGCCCGTAAACACCGTGATGGCGGAGAATATCACGAACGCAGAGAGCATGTTCAGCACATAGAACAGGAGCGAAGGAATGCTCCATGCAATCGAGAGCCTCCCCATGCTGTAGAGCCAGAAGACCAGCGAAAAGATCAGGCGCGGTATGAAGGTATACTGGAACTGCTGCAGGACCATATACAGGAGCGGGGGGATGGGACGGGTCAGGTACAAATCGAACTTTCCCGTCCGCACCAGTTCGCCCATGTCCTTCATCGGGCTCCAGAAGAAAAAGCAGCTGAAGCTGTAGCTGACCCAGCTCGTCGTAAACATGAAGAGGACTTCGTATTTGCTCCATCCGGCAATGCTTTCAAAATTGCGGAAGATGACCATGAAGCCCGCAAAATACACGCCGATGAGAATCGTGTTGGCAATGAGCTCAAACAGGAGCGCACAGTGGTAGGCCATTTTGCCCTTCAAATATATCACGACGAAATGCCGGTACAGAGTAAAAAGATTCACGGTCAGCCTCCTTGAACGACGAGCTTCTTTGTTCCCTTTTTCCAGGTCAGCTTCATCAGGACGAATAAAAATGCGAGCCAGAAGACCTGCACCGCAAGTTTTAAGGCGATGCTTCTCCTGTCCATCGGAACCGTAAGTATGCTCACGGGAATCTCATAGACTGCCCTGAACGGAAGGAATGCATTCACTGTCCTGAGGGCATCCGGGAACATCGCGGCGGGAATCCATGAGCCGGACATGAGCCTGTAGACGGCACCCAGCAGCATGTTCAGCGGCCAGGTCACGATGAGCCAGAAGGCCATGAGGCCGATGATGAGCGAATACAAAAACTGAATCAGGTATGCAAGCAGCACCGAGACAAGGGCAAACGCCATCTGCGTCCGGACGACAAGCGGCATCCTGAAAAAGAATGCAGAAACGAGCGCAAGGGGAACGCTGAACAGCAGGAGCTTCACCGCGCTCTTTCCGACGTGCTTCGCAAAGACCATCGCATTGAAACCTACCGGTCGTATGAGCTGCACGGCGACGTCACCGCTCTGAATCTGACTGTTTATCCATTGGATCGCGTCACATTCAATGAACGCCGATATGATGGTCGCCACAATCACGTAGCGGAGCGTGTCCTCCCTGCTCATCGGAAGCTTTGCCGTTGCCTGCGAGGAAAAGAGCGCATTCCACAAACAGAACTGCATGTACAGGTATACTATCCGGGACAAAAAGGCCGCCCAGACAGCGTTCCGGTATGCGAGCAGTTCCTTCATTCCGATAATCATATAGTCAACGTACTTCCGCACCGTCCGCCTCCTTTGGCCCGGACATTCCGTTCAGGTAAATCTGCTTGATGATGTCCTCAAGGTCCGTCGTCCGGTAGCGGTCCTTCAGTCCGCCGAGCGTCCCGTCGTAAAGCAGGATGCCTTTGTCGATTATCAGCATTTTCTCGCACAGGGTCTCAAGGTCGGAAACGTCATGCGTCGTGAGGAGCACCGTCGTGTGCCGCTCCCTGTTTATCTGCAGGATGAAGTTCCGTATCCGCTCCTTCGAGAGTACGTCGATGCCGATGGTCGGCTCGTCCAGAAAGAGGACGTCAGGGTTGTGCAGGAGCGAGGCCGCGAGGTCGGCCTTCATCCGCTGGCCCAGGCTCAGCAGGCGCGGCGGTTGATGGATGAACTCATCGAGCCCGAGTATATCCGAGAAAAGCGCCATGTTTTCCCGGTACACCGCGTCGGGAACGCCGTACATGTCCTTGAAGAGCCTGAGCGTGTCCAGCACGGGGATGTCCCAGCAGAGGACGCTTTTCTGCCCGAAGACGATTCCGATTCTGAGCATAATCTTCCTGCGGTCTTTGGGATAGCTCATGCCGTTTATGGAAACGCTCCCGCCGTCCGGCGTGAGGATGCCCGTCAGCATTTTTATCGTCGTCGATTTCCCTGCCCCGTTCGGGCCGACAAATCCGACGATTTCCCCTGCCGGGATAGAGAACGAGATGTCATTCACGGCAGTCTTAAAGACCTTCCGTTTGAGCCGGTAGCTTTTGGTCAAGTTTCTTGCAATCACGCTCATAAGTCTTGAACTTCCTTGCTGTTTTCCGTATGATAGCAAATGAGGAACGATTGGTCAAATTGAAAGAACTGAACTGAATCATCATAAAAATTGATGAATCTATCCACGGAGGCAGACATGAACATTTTTCAGCTTGAGACCTTTTTGAAGATTGCCGAGACAAAAAGCTTCACCGCTGCCGGGAATTTTCTGGGCTACGCGCAGTCAACGGTGACGACCCAGATAAAGCAGCTTGAAGACGAACTCGGCTGCCTTTTGTTCGAGCGGCTGGGAAAATCCATCGTGCTCACGACGGAGGGAGAAAAGCTGTGCGGTTATGCGGAAAAGATGCTCCAGCTGAAACGGGAAATATTCCTTGAAGTTCCTTCGTCCAAAGAGCCTGCGGGAATCATAAAGCTCGGGGTTTCGGAATCCCTGTGCTATGACCGGTTCCCGAAAATACTCCTGAAATACCGGAAGAAATACCCGAAGGTGGACATTCAGATTCAGTTTATCACCCACGAGACAATTCCCGCCCTGCTTAAAAACGGCGCACTCGATGTGGTGTATACGCTCAACCCTATTATAGATGGCCCCGAGCTCTGTACCCTAAAAAAGAAACGGGAGTTTTTAGCCTTCTTCGCAAGTCCCGGCCATCCGCTCGCAGAAAAAAGCGGCCTGACCGAAAAAGACCTGCAGGGCGTACCGCTCCTTCTGACTTCCCACAACTGCAACTTCCGTGCGATGCTTCTGGAAGATTTGAAAAATTATTCGGTCGTCCCGTCGATCGCACTGGAAACGAGCAGCAAGGAAATCCTGAAGCAATTTGCAATGAACCGGCTCGGCATCGCCTTCATGCCGGAAATGGCCGCACGTGCGGAGCTGAAGGCACAGAAGCTGAAGTTGCTTGACTGGAAGGGAAAGGACTTCCCGATTTACTCGCAGGTGCTGACGTATAAGGGCAAGAGCCTCAGCACGTCAATCGACGCGCTCGTGACTATGATGGCCGGCGGCGAAGACTGACACGCACACAGGGACAGCATTACGGCGGAAAGACTCCGGCGGATTCACAGGCACAAAAAAACGCACCGGCAGTTTTCACTGCCGGTGCGGGCTGCGGCATTCCCGGTGACTTCGTCTATGAAGCTTTGAAGCATTCAACCGTTAGAATCTTAGACTGTTAAACCGCCGGAAAAGACTGATCCCAAAATCAATGATTATAAAGCGATACAGGATTGCAGCGATAACGGCACAGAGAGGCGGGAAGCGTCATTGCGCCGCCCGCACCAGACCCGTAAGAGGGGAGTGCCAGGCCTTTGACCAGGCAAAGGCGCACAGCTTTTTTGATTACCGTATTACGTGTAATCACCTCCATCACCGGGAATCCCCGCCCGGAGTTGCCTCCGGACAGGGCAGGAAGCAGGCCGGAACCGAATGGCCGGACAAACCGGTCGCCCGGAAAGGCCCTTTTCCAAGACCGCAGCCATAACGCGCTTCCGCCCGGGTCGCCCCGGACGGGCCGCGTGATTTTCTTTTAACAGCAAAAGCTAGAGCAGGTCCTCCGGCATCTCCCAGTCCACCTTCTGGGTGGCGTTGAAGGCCGAAATCTCGTCGCGGACCTCT
>CADBRC010000068.1 GCA_902796985.1 uncultured Spirochaetaceae bacterium | reverse complement strand
GCCGGAAAAACAGGTCAAGTATACGGAAAAGCTGAAAGCCGGAATTCACATAGAAGCGGAAGGCAGCGAGGCTGCGGCAGACTGCCTTGGCGCAGAGTGCGTGTGGCTTGCCCCCGATGAGTGTGAGCTGACGATATATGAGGGCAAGTATCACGAGGTCAAGCGGATGTTCCTTGCGCTTGGCAACGAGGTAAGCTACCTGAAGCGTCTCCGCATGAACGGCCTTGTGCTGGATCCTGCATTGGAACCGGGGCGATACCGTGAGCTGACGGATGAGGAGCTGGAGAAGCTGGCCGTTCAGAAATAGATTGCAATCTTCCCTATCTCTCAGAGCTGCCCGGCTCCTTCTTACGGTTAGTCATTGGCTTACGTTCAAGTTGTATGTCTGCTCCACCCGGACGCGTGAAAAGCCTGTTCCTGCCGCTCTTTCTGTGCTATAATAGCTTCATGGCTTTTAGGATAGAACGGAACGACATCACCAAGGTCCGGGCTGACGCAATCGTGAACACGGCGAACCCCCGGCCTGTCGTGGGGGCGGGGACTGATACCGCCGTGTATGAGGCCGCAGGGAAAGAGGAACTTCTTGCCGCAAGGAAGGCAATAGGCAACATTGCACGGGGACGAGCCCGAGAGACGGGCTCCTTCGCCCTCAAGGAACACGGCGTAAAGTACATCATCCACACGGTGGGTGTATGGTACGAGGGCGGAAAGTACGGCGAGGAGGAAATCCTCAGGAACTGCTACAGGAACTCCCTCGCCCTCGCCGCGAAGCTGGGCTGCAAGAGCCTTGCCATCCCCCTGCTTTCCTCGGGAACCTACAGCTTCCCCAAGGAACTCGCCCTGCGGGTCGCGCTCGACGAGATAAACGCATTCCTCTTGGAACACGAGATGGACGTAATCCTTGTGGTCTATGACGACGAATCTAACTTGGTATCCAAGAAGCTGTTCGACGACATAGAGGACTTCCTGCATGAGAACCTGGAGGGGGAGGGAGAGAATAAACAGGACGAAAGGGAGGCTTCTTCTGATGACAAGGGGCTTGCGGACAGGAAAACCGAGGCCGGCAAATTAACGGGGCGAATGCCTGACAGCGTTGACGCTTTTCTTGCTGAAACGAAGTCTCAGAAGAATTTCAGTGATGCCCTGCTTCAGATGATTGCGGACAGGGGGCTGGGGAATGCCGATGTCTACAAAAAGGCTTTCATGGACAACAAGAGTTTTTCAAAGCTCATAAACAGGAAAGACCAGCTGCATATTTCTCCGAAGGAAGCCGTCCTTGCCCTCGGTCTCGCGCTAAGGCTCCCCATTGACGAATATAAGAACTTTCTCGCGCTTGCAGGCCATGTACTTGTTCCGTCGAGCAGACGGGAGCGAATCATAGAATACTGCGTGACCAAAGGCTACGATATAGACAAGACCAATGCGCTGCTCTTTGACTGTGGCGAAAAGTGCTTCTGGGAGGACAGAGACGAAAAAAATCCTGAATCTTAAATTGTCGCCGTTTTGGCGACAAACTGCCACCCGTGATGCTATATACTATGGGCAGACACGGGGGCAGGGCTGCCTGGAGTTTGCCCTGATGGTATGAAATAGCAGGGATTGTCATAGAACCAGAAAGAACGGAGGATTCTTCATGAAATTAAAGAAACTGTTTGCGGCTATGTTCGTTGCCGTTGTCACCTTTTCGTCGCTTCCGGCACAGGAATGCGATATGGTCTATGTCGAAGGCGGAACATTCCAGATGGGCAGTACCGATGCCGGTGACAAGGATGCCCCCGTTCATACCGTAACCGTCTCCAGTTTCTATATGAGCAAGGTGAAGGTCTCGCTTGCCTTGTGGGGCGATGTGACCGGATACTGGCCGTTCAACTATGCCAATGTCTGGTATAACAAGCCTGCACCAGAAGATGAATACGGCAACATCCCTGCGTTCGGAATATCATGGTATGAGGCGATATCCTTCTGCAACAGGCTGAGCGTCCTTGACGGTCTTACACCTTGTTATGCAGCGGACGGCTCCAAGGATGCAGTTACATATGCTTTTGAGCTTCACAAGACGCAAGATGCGTACCTGACGAGCACGACCTCGGTCATACGTGGCGAAATCAGCTGTGACTGGGAAGCTGACGGATACAGGCTTCCCACTGAGGCGGAATGGGAGTACGCAGCTCGTGGGGGCAAACATAAAAGTTCCGTAACTATTCAGCAAAAAAAGGTAAAAAGGGCTTTTTAAAATTCGTACAATGATGTATAATTCTGTCCGGTAGAAGGAAATTGACG
>CADBRC010000067.1 GCA_902796985.1 uncultured Spirochaetaceae bacterium | reverse complement strand
GAGGCAGGACAGGCCCTGTAGTTTGCACCCGCTCGGGTGGGCTGACCTCCGCTCGGGTGAGCCGGTGCAAAACCGGGCGGGGTAAGTGACGCTGTTTACTTGAACTTGAATTTTGTCTCGCTGCCTTTGAGGAGCCTCTTTATGTTCTCCTTATGGCGGAAAACCAGCAGCAGGACGGATGCCGTACATATCACCGGCACCCAGATGCTTGTATAGCCGAAGACGAAGAGCAGGGGAGGGCAGACCGCTGCGGCGAGCATTGTCGCGAGGGACATATACTTTATTGTAAATAGAATCAGGCAGAGGACGGCTGCCGCAATCAGACCTATCCGCCAGTCCATCAGGAAAATCGCGGCAACGGCGACTAAAAAGGCCTTGCCGCCCTTGAAGCGGTACCAGACGGGGTAGCAGTGTCCGAGCATGGCAAAAAAGCCCGTAAATGAAGCTCCCAGCTGGAAGGGAAGGCCGGCCTTTGTGAACAGGATTGCCCCGCCAAGGCAGAGCAGCACCCCTTTGCCGACGTCCAGGATGAAAACCAGCCAGGCGGTTTTGCCGTAGACCCTGTTGAAATTTGTGAAACCGGGGTTTCCGCTGCCTTTCTGCCGTATATCTTCATGGTAGAGGAGACGGGAGAGGACTATTGCGGGGTTCAGCCCCGATATGAGGTATGCCGTAAGGGCGCAGATAACGCAGACGGTAATGATTCTTCCCATAAATATACCTGGTTATTGCAGTATCAGGAGATAGTCATAGATTTCCTGTCCCCCGTCGATTTCGTAAAGCTCCAGCTTGGGATAGTTTTTCTTCATGGAGCTGTGGAAGTCCTTCCTTTCCTCGTTTCCGACGGACTTTCCGTAGATCACGATCATGAACTCGTGCTCTCCGGCCTTCAGCTCTCCGGCAAGCTTCCGCGCCGCCTCCAGCCGCTCCTTGTCGCAGGCGAGCATGTTCTTGCCGCAGAAGCCTATGTAGTCTCCGCTGTGGATTTCCATGCCTCCAAGCTTTGCATTCCTGACGGCAATGGAGACTTCTCCTGTCTGTACTCCCTCCATCGCCTGCATGAAGTTCCGGACGATTTCTTCGCTGTCCCCGCTGTCGTAGGAGAGCATCGTGAGTGCAGCGTAGCCGTCTCCTATTGTCTTGCTGTCTATGACGCGGATATCTGCCTTCTGGTACAGACTGGCTGCCTGCCGGGCAGCGAGTATGATGTTTGAGTTGTTCGGAAGAACAAAAATGGTGTCGGCGTTCACTTCATCGAAAGCCTTGATGAAGTCCTCGGACGAGGGGTTCTTGGTCTGGCCTCCGTCAATAACGAAGTCTGCCCCCAGGTCGCGGAAGGTTTTCTTGATGCCTTCGCCGCTTGCAACGGCGATGGTTGCGTACTTTTTGCGTTCCGCCTTCTTCTCTGCTTTGACGATTTCGCCGTGCGCCATGAAGTTGTTTGTCACGGTGGACTCGTTGTGCTCCAGCGTCATGTTCTCGATTTTTACCGTCAGGAATTCGCCGTATTTCTGGCAGTAGTCCAGCACCATGCCGGGGGTCATCGTATGGACGTGAACTTTTACGATGGTTCCGTTCTGGAATGCAACGATGGAGTCCCCGATTGTGTTCAAAAAGCTTATCAGCTTGTCTATCTTGAAACTGGAAAGTTCGATCTTGGATGTCTGAAGTCGAAGCAGGAATTCCGTGCAGTAGCCGTACTTCATCACGTCGAATTCCGTGAACTTGCTGAAGTCCAGCTTTTTCTGCGCCGGTGTGGCGACGTAGGGCTCTCCCGTTATTCCCTCGCCCCTGAGGGTCCTGTAGATGCCCTCCACTATATAGTAGAGACCTGCTCCTCCCGAGTCCACGACTCCGGCTTCTTTGAGGACAGAGAGCAGTTCCGGGGTGCGGTCCAGGGAGTCCCGCATCTCCTTGAGCATGTCGTTCATCAGGGTCTCCGTACTGCTGTCTTCGTTGACGCGGGATGAGACGAAGTCGCTCGTTTCCCTGGCGACCGTCAGGATCGTGCCTTCCGTCGGGTTGACGACCGCCTTGTATGCCCTGTCCACGCCCATCTTGAGCGCGTCCGCAAGGTCTGTGACGCTGGCGGTCTTCTTGTCCTTGAGCCCGTCGGCGATTCCCGCGAAGAGCTGGGACAGGATGACCCCGGAGTTGCCTCTGGCGTTCATCAGCATGCCCGAGGCAATCTTGGATGAAGTCTCGCCGATGGAGTCTCCGATGGAACTTTCGGAGGAGCCGTCAAACGCTCCTATGCCGCCCTCAATCGTCAGGCTCATGTTCTCGCCCGTGTCCCCGTCCGGGATGGGGAATACATTGAGCTCGTTGACTATCTGGGCGTGTTCCCTCAGGTTTGCCGCCCCGGCCGTGATGAATTTAATCAGGTCCCTTCCGTCTAGCACGTTGCTGGCCATTATCTTCTCCCTTGATTTTAGCCTTCGAACGTTACTTCTTTGCCGGTTGCCCAGATGCCTATCGCATCGGGACCAATGGAGGCCCCGATAATCGGTCCTATGTAACTGATGTGCACGTCCTTGCAGGGAATCTCCTCCCGCACCATCTGAGCGAGCGAGTCTACTTCCTCCTTCTCGCAGTCAGCGTGGCAGAGGTAGATGGTCTGGTTCTCTGCATCGGTTATGGACTCTTTGAGCATGTTGACTATTTCATGGAAGGAGTTGAGGCGCCCCTTGACCTTCTTGACTGCGACCTGGTCACCCTTTGCGTCAGCAATGAGGATGGGCTTGACTCCGAGCAGGTTGCCGAAGAATGCGGCGGATGCCTTGACCCTGCCGGCCCTCTTGAGGCTGTCCAGCGAATGAACGGTAACGTACTCATTTATCGTCTTGCGTTCGGTGACCAGTTTGTCGAAGATTTCCTTTGCGCTCAGCCCCTGATCGCGGTAGCATGCGCCCTTGATGGCAAGAATTCCTTCTCCTATGCAGGCGTTCATCGAATCCATGCAGAATATATTTGCATCGGGACGGGATTCGAGCAGGGTCCTCGCAACGACGGCTCCGGTATTGACGGAACCCGACTGCTTGAGCGAGCAGCCGATGTACACTATGTCAAAGCCCTTGTCCAGGTATTCGGTAAAAATTCTCGTGAACTCGTCCGGCGGAACCTGGGTCGTCAGAATCCTGTTGCCTTCCCTCATGATATCGTAGAGCTGCTTGGGAGTATAGTATTCAAAGTCAAGGCTCGCCCACTGCTCCTTCCCGTCATAGACGGTCTTCATCCTCGCATAGTCGATGTCGTACTTTTCCCGCAGGTCCCGGCTCATGTCCGAGCAGGAGTCGGTCAGAATTTTTACTGGTCTCATTGCATACCTCTCTGCATCAGTTTACCTGTTTGTCGCGGGGCTTGCAATAGCTTTTTGTCCTATTTAAAGGCTGCATTAAATTAAAGGCTGCGGTTTCTGGCTATAATTTAAATTTGCTGGCTACAAATCCCCGTTGATCCGATGACCGGAAGCTTAAGCTTCACGGGGAAAGAAGCTTAAGCTTCACGGATCAAAAAGCTTAAGCTTCACGGATCAAAAAGCTTAAGCTCCACGGACTAAAAAGCTTAAGCTCCACGGACTAAAAAGCTTAAGCTCCACGGACTAAAAAGCTTAAGCATTTCGGGGGCTTGCGCTGCCGCCCAGGACGTGCTTTACCGGAAACAGAGGCTTTTTTACCTGTTTGGCTGGAAAAAGCCCTTGACGGCTGGCAATTTATAGGTCATTATATAGTATTATGATTGAGGTGACGCGTTTGGACGGGAAAAGATACTGGATAAATCCGCACCAAGTAGAGTATATGGAAGAAACCCCGGATTTGACGCTGACGATGCTCTCCGGTAAAAAAGTCGTGGTCAGGGAAAGCCCTGAAGAAGTTATTGCGCGGATAGTCGCGTATAGGCGGAAGATAGGCGTAAATCAAGAATTATAGCCTTGAATCTATAACTTTCGTTTAGAATTTAAGAAGAATTTACCGACAATAAAAAAAACGGAATAGCGGGAGGCTCCTTCTTTTTATGGATATAGCTACATTAATCGGTTTGCTTGGCGGTGCGGCCGCAATCTTCCTCGGAGTTATTTCAGGTGGAAGCTCCGTCATGAATATTATTGATATTCCTTCGGTCTTCGTTACGGTGGGTGGTTCGTACTTCTCCCTGTGGATTTGTGCCCCCATGTCGGACATCCTGCAGCTGTTCAAGATAGTTGGACGTACCTTCAAGGTCTACGACTTTGGCGAAGCGGCCATCGTCGAGAATATGGTCTCCCTCAGTGAGAAGGCCCGCCGCGAGGGTATTCTTGCCCTGGAAGAGGGCCTTGATGACCTGGATGATCCCTTCCTGAAGGAAGGTCTGCGCCTGATGGTCGACGGTTCTGACGGAAACGTCATCCGCGCGATTCTTGAGAGTGAGATGGCCCAGACGGAGGCCCGCCACATGAAGTTCATCAATTTGATGATTCAGTGGGCAGGATTCGGTCCTGGATTCGGAATGATGGGTACGGTTATCGGTCTTATAGGAATGTTGCGTAACCTGGAGGACAAGAGCTCCCTTGGTCCTAACATGGCTACGGCACTTATCACGACCCTGTACGGAGCGTGGCTTGCAAACTGGTTGTTCGGACCTATGTCCCAGAAGCTGATTGCTCAGAATGCAAACGAGATGAACTCCAAGGACATGGTTATAGAAGGAATTCTTTCGATTCAGGGTGGAGACAACCCCCGCGTCCTTGCGCAGAAGCTGCTCACCTACCTTGACCCGAAGACCCGTAAGACGGTTGAGGCCAACGTCCTTAAAGACTAAGGCAGGGGCTTAAGCATGGCAAAGAAACAGAAAAAGGATCCGGAAAAGCCGTCGACCGCGTGGCAGGGAACCTACGGAGACATGATTACGCTCATGCTCTGCTTCTTCGTTGCCCTGTACGATCCGACGGAGACGGATGCCGTTCAGATGGCGGCCCTTTCCGCATCCATACAGAACAACAACCCCGGTGGAGGCATCTCTATCAGCCAGGGCCGGCTTGCGGATATGGGAAACGTCGTCTCATCTCTGCCTTCTCTGGAGAAAGGATCCCATTTGGGACCGACGATGAAGAAGGCTGTCAGTATTTTCCAGCCTGACATCAAATCAACGAAGGTTACGGTGACGAGCGATGAGCGTGGAATCGTCATATCGCTGATATCCGACGCGTTCTTCGAGCAGGGAAGTGCAGAGCTGAATATAGACGAGACCAGGGAAACCCTGATCCGCCTGTCTCAGTTCTTCAACGAAGAGAAGGTGAAGAATACGCGCTACAGGATTGAGGGACATACGGACAACACGCCGGTGCCCATCACGAGCCAGTTCCAGAGCAACTGGGAGCTTTCCGCGACGCGGGCGGCAAACGTGCTCCATTACCTGTCGGACTTTGGTGTTGACGAGGGTAAGTTCTCGATTGCCGGTTACGCGGATACGAGACCCCAGTTCACCAATGAGACGGAAGAGGGCAGGGCCTACAACCGGAGGGTGGACATCATAATTCTGGACGAGGGGCACTTCTAAGGGCTGGTATGGCACTTTTTGATGTGAGTCCGACAGATTGTCTTATAGATTGAAAATTTATTTGCCGATAAGGTAAATACAGAAGATTAGAGTTTTTTGGGAGGATGATATGGCAGACGATGCAGCAGCAGACTTGGGTGATGACCTCGGCGGAGCAGGTGATGCCCCGGCAAAGAAGGGTGGCCTTAAGGGCGCTTTCCCGGCACTCCTTAAGTGGATTTTGATTGCGCTGGCGGCCGTCATCTTTATAATAACGGTCGTTTTCATCGCGGTCAAAGTGATGACGAAGGGTGGCAGCTCTAATACCGTGGTTCCGATCAGCGAGGAGTACACGACTCAGCGCGAGGAGCTGGAATGGTATACGTCCCTTGAGGACATCAGGACTCAGACAGCCGACCCGATTTCTTCGAGCGTGTCCGTCAAGATTGCTTTGGGTTACAAGAAAGACGACAAGCAGTCTTCCTCGGAGATTACTGCCAGGAGAATCGAGATAATCGACTATCTGCGCCGCTATTTCTCGTCCAAGACTGCTGAGGAGCTTAAGCCTGAGCATGAGAACGAGATAAAGATTGAGATTCGTGACGGAATCAATGACAACATCTTGAGCAACTCCAAGATTCGTAAGGTCATGTTTACGGCGAAGGACGTGGTTTCACAGTAAATAGAACTTATTATATGTAAGTTATTGGGATAAAATAGGGTGGAATAAGACATGAATGAAGTTCTGTCACAGGATGAAATAGACCAGCTTCTCCAAGCCATCAGCTCGGGTGAGAGCGAGTCGGACGACTTTAAGCCGGTCAGCGACACACGTCGCATAAAGATATACGACTTCCGCCGTCCGGACAAGTTCTCCAAGGAGCAGATTCGTACTGTCTCCAATATGCATGAGACCTTCGCCCGTCTTACTACGACGAGCCTTTCTGCGCAGTTGCGTACCCTGGTCCACGTGCATGTTGCGTCAGTCGATCAGCTCACTTACGAGGAGTTCATTCGTTCCATACCGACACCGACCACTCTGGCGGTCATCAACATGGATCCTTTGAAGGGAAACGCTGTCCTGGAGATTGCGCCTGAGATTACCTTCATCATGATTGACCGCCTTTTCGGTGGCTCCGGCGATACGGGCGGAAAGGTGAACCGTGACTTGACGGACATAGAGCAGTCGGTCATGGAAGGAATAATCGTCCGTATCCTTGCGAATATGCGTGAGTCATGGACTCAGGTCATAGATTTAAGGCCGAGGCTTCAGCAGATTGAGACGAACCCGCAGTTCGCTCAGATTGTGCCCCCGACTGAGATGGTCATCCTCGTGACCTTGGAGATAAAGATTGGCGATGAGGCGGGAATGATGAATATTTGTATTCCCTACCTTACAATAGAACCGATTGTCTCTAAGCTTTCATCGCAGTTCTGGTTCAGCTCCGTGCGCCGCAGCTCGACGACCCAGTACCTTGGTACCCTCAAGGAGAAGATTTCCGATGTCGAGATGGCTCTCGTTGCGGAGATAGGCTCCCTGAACGTTCCCATCCGGGATGTTGTAGGTCTGCGGGTCGGCGATGTCGTCAGGCTCGTCAATACGAAGATAACGGATCCTTTGACCCTTGCGATAGGCAACAAAAAGAAGTTCTTCTGCCAGCCTGGTGTGGTCGGCAAGAAGATGGCCATTCAGGTCATAGGCAAGATAGAAGAGGATGACAAGGATGACTTCGAGGAGTTATCAACGGCCAATGAAGGAGAAGAATCGATATGAGTGAAGGATCTATATCACAGGCAGAAATTGATGCCCTGCTTTCAGGCGTTGACACTGGCGGCCTGAGTGCGTCAGGCTCCACCAAAGCGGATCCTCAGATTGCGATAGATGAGCCGACGCTGAAGAAGTTCGCCGGAGATATAAAAGACAAGCTCTCCGCCAATCTTGGCACGATGACGGGGAATGAGATTCAGTGCGGAGATCCGACCGTCGAGACCGTCGGCCGCGACCAGCTCCTTGCCAAGGTTCCTGAGACCGTCGTCGCCGTCATGCTGGACTTCTCGACAGGTCTTTCCGGCGACCATCTTTTCCTGCTGGCCCCGGAGTTTGCCCAGAAGCTCGTCTCCCTTATCAACAAGGAGGACAGCGCGGAGCTGGACGACATGGCCCTCTCCGTTATCTCTGAGGTAGTCTCCAATCATTCTGGTGCGGAGATTACGGCCCTGAGCGCGGGCGGTAACCTGCCCGGGCTTGCCACCAACCCCGCGGAGGCTGTCAACCAGCCGAAGGCGATGGTGAGGATGCCGCAGAACCAGTTCGTTTTGTTCACATATCCTGTCACTATTGATGGGACGACATACGATATGTGGGAGGCTGTAAGCTCTTCCGTCGCGGACGGGATGGCTAAGGCTCTGGGAGGAGGAATTACCCCTGCTCCTGAAGCGGCTTCGGCTATGGGAATGCCTACAGCTGGGCAGGCGATGGGTTCGCCTGCCATGAATCCAAATATAATGATGGGGCAGCCGATGATGCAGCAGCCCCTTATGGGAGTGAATATGGCTGGAATGCAACCGCTGTCAACGCCGCCGAATGTTCAGTCCCTTGCTTTCCCGAACCTGCAGCAAGCTGGAGGCAGTACGGAGCAGGGCAACATCGGCCTTATCATGGATGTCTTTATGGAGATGACGGTCGAGCT
>CADBRC010000066.1 GCA_902796985.1 uncultured Spirochaetaceae bacterium | reverse complement strand
CGAATTCTTTCCTCTAAAGCTTGAAAACTGGTTTGAATAAAAAGCCTGTTGGATCTGCATAAGGGACAGCATGTAGGGGGTGCCACCCGGATTGCAGGATTATTGCGGAAGATATAAACGAAAGCACCCTGCCACAGCGATTCCGCCAGGCAGGGTGCTTGTGGTTTTAAGCTACTACCGGGTATTCACGGCCTATGACGACAGCATGGCAGCATACTTGTCACGGTCGGCATCCTGTATGCCCAACGCGTTCATTGCCTGGGCCTGCGTCATTCCTGAGCGCCTCAAGAACCGTGGGGTCTGTGCTCCCAGAGATGAATTTACACCAGTTGGCGGCCTTTTTCAAGCCTTCGTCCACGTCGTCCGGAACGTTCAGGTTGAAGAAAAGGATCTGGAGTTTGTCCGCGAATACGGAACCGTCGTCAAGCCGCATTATTGCCCGGTGGTAGAATTCACCGGGGGTATCAGCCCCCGGCACGAATACCGGATGCTGCGCAGATTCAAGAACAGACGATGTTCGTCAGCCTCCTTAAAAAGTCGCCTGAAATGCGACCTTTTTTCCGTGCGGTCATGCCAGCCTATAACCATGCCTTGAACAGGCCGGGTGCAGCAGGCACCGCAGAACATATTTTAAGGAGGATTAGTATGAAATGGACTGCATTTGTAGCCGCCGGGCTTCTTGCCCTGGGAGGAGCCGTGTACGCATATGAATACACCTCATATGATTACTATGTCCGGGATGCAAAACTCAGGGACGTCCTTAGAAGCACGTCCAGAAAGGTCTACGACCGCGACGGCGACGGTCGTGTAAACTGCATTGACTATACGATAACCTTCAAGAAGGAGTGGAACAAGGTAATGCCTCCCGCCCACTGCGAGATTGTCCGCAACTACCGGGATACGCACTTCAAGCCAACGTCCATGAACCATCTGTTTGTACGCGTGAAGCTCGGTAACGGCAGCCGCTGGCTGTACATTGAACCGCAGGCAGATTACAATGGATACAATTACAAGATGGAGGATTACTGGGGGATCAAATATGACTCCCGGTTCAACAAGTACGGGGAGACAGTCTACTGGCTGGGCGAATGCCGGCGGTAACCGGCTTCCGGGACACGCACCCGCCTGTGCAGAGACCGGCTCCAGCCCCGGCCGGCATACGGAAGGGCCCTGCATCTTTTCCCTTGCACAAGGGGCAGATTTTACTTATATTGTATGGAAGAAATCGATGCGCCCGGAACAGGGATTCCGGGCACGCACAGGAGGCAAAAGTATGAGCGAATATGCTGACATCGGCTACGCGGCGGACCGCGAGAGCGAGCAGAGGAAGTTCCTTACGGGAACCTACGGATGGATGACGGTAGCCCTGCTGATAAGCGCGGCGGCCGCGTTCGTCACGGCGGGCAGCCCCGCCCTGTTGAGGCTGATTTTTACCGGCTGGCACTACTGGGTCCTGATTATCGGGGAGCTTGCCCTGGTCTGGTGGCTTTCTGCTTCCATCCGCAAAATCAGCGTCGCTGCCGCCGTCATCGGCTTCCTCGCCTATTCGGTCCTGAACGGAATGACGCTGGCCAGCATCTTCTTCCTCTATGCCATGGACTCCATCGCCATCGTGTTCATCTCCTGCGCGGCGATGTTCGCGGGCATGGCCCTCTACGGGCTCAGGACCAAAAGCAACCTGGCCGGCTACGGGCGCTACTTTGGCATGGCCCTCTGGGGAATCATCATCGCATCCCTGCTGAACTTCCTGTTCAGGTCAAGCGGACTGAACTTCCTCATCTCCATCGTGTCCGTTGCCGTGTTCGCAGGACTGACCGCATACGACAGCCAGAAGATGCTCGCCCTCTCCGAGAACGCCGACAGCAGCGAGGCTTTCCGCAAGGTCTCCATTCTGGGCGCACTGGAGCTGTACCTGGACTTCATCAACATGTTCCTCGCCCTCCTGCGCATCTTCGGCAGAAGGCGCTAGAGCCAGGGCACCGGTCCCCGTCCCCGCCGTTCCCCGCCGGTTGATTTTTTCCCATAGCAGGGGTACTATCTTGCTATGGGAAACGAAACTTTATCCACGTATACATACAAGCTGGGGGAACTGAAAAACCTCCATATTCTGGGCCGCAGCCCCATGCAGGACGGCTCGCTCGTCATGTTCTGGACGGCGAGCGGCATTGAGGCGAAGACCGCCGCATGCGAAATCCGGGCGGAGCTTGAAGCAGACTATTCGACCCTGGAGCCCTGGGTCTCCGTCTGGGTCAACGGGGCTTTCATCTCCCGCTTCATGGTCGAAAAAGGGAGGCGGACATACAGCCTCTTCCGTACGCTGACGACGGCCGCCCCCTACACGATCCGCCTGCTCAAGGAGTCGCAGGCGATGAGCGGGGACGAAACGCATTCCCTCATCCTGCATTCCATTTCCGCAACATCCGCACTGGACAAAGACGAAGTCTTCCTCCCCGTCGAAAAGAAAAAGCTGAACATCGAATTCGTCGGCGACAGCCTGACGACCGGCGAGGGACTTGCCGGTGCGCCGGGCGAGATGGACTGGATTCCCGCGTGGATGTCCGTCCGCTCAGGCTACGCGCTCACGACGGCGGATATGCTGGGGGCAGACTTCCACTTCCTCTCGCAGAGCGGCTGGGGCGTGGTCTGCTCCTGGGACAACGACAGGGACTGCGCCATGCCGAGCTACTACGAAGCCGTCTGCGGACTTGCCAAGGGTAGCAAGAACGAGGCGCTTGGAGCGCAGAAGCCCTGGGACTTCTCTTCATGGAAAGCAGATGTCGTCGTCGTGAACCTGGGGACCAACGACAGCGGGGCCTACCGGACCAATCCGCCCAAGCAGCAGGCGGACGGCACGATGTGGAAGCTGACCGACCTGGACCTGCTCAGGGAGGGGGTATCCGGCTTCATGAAAAAGCTCCGGCGGCATAATCCCTCCGCCCGTATCATCTGGGTGTACGGCATGTGTTCCTTTGATCAGGGCGACGTCATTCAGGCGGGCTTCGACGATTACCTCAAGGAAAGCGGCGACAAGGCTGCCACGTTCATCCGGCTGGACCCGCAGTCGCTCGAGGGCGAGGATGAGCACGGCTCACGCCAGCACCCCGGCCCCGTAACCCACCTGCGTGCGGCAAAGAAGCTCGTCGAGGAGATCGGGAAGTCACTATGATAGAGCTTGTCGCTTTTCTCGGTAATTACGGGCCGGAGTACGCAAACACCCGGCACAACGCGGCCTGGCTCTTTGAAGAGAGCCTTCCCTGGGCCTCCCGGCTGAACTGGTCGGACAAATACAAAAGCAAATTCTCTTCGGCAGATTACGAGCAGTTCGTCACCTGGCTTCCCGAGGGGACAAGCGTACCTTCAAGCTATCCCAAGAAGCTCTACTTCATGAAGCCGCTGACCTACATGAACCTGTCCGGAGAGGCAATCGGGGAGGCATCCCGTTTCTTCAAGATCCCCCCGGAGAACGTACTGATTGTGCATGATGAAATAGAGCTGCCGATCGGCACGGTCAGCCTCAAGTGGTCGGGCGGCCTCGGCGGCCACAACGGCCTCCGCTCCGCCAAGTCAGTCCTCGGCACGGCGGATTTCTGGCGGCTGCGCTTCGGCGTGGGGAAGCCCAAGGACGGCAACGTTGCAGAGTACGTGCTCGGATCTTTCAGCCCGGACGAGCGGATAATCCTCTCGCAGGTCTTTGCGCAGGCCGCCGTCCTCTTCGGCAAGGTCCTGACGAGCCGCGACCCCCAGCGCCTTGTCCCCGAGTGGGGCAAGAAGAAGTGCATGGCCTAGAGCGCCTGCTTGTCCCTCTTCTTGCGGTAGAACTCGGCCTGCTTGAGGAGGCTTTCCACATCCTTGATGATGACTTTGCCGCCGCTCACGGCGACATCCTGGGTACCGCCCAGCAGGTAGGCGACCTCCTCCTGACCGGATGCCTCCAGATTGCACAGGACCATCAGGTCCTGCACGCTCAGGCCCGTCTCGTAATTGACGGAGCGGACAAGGCTGCTTTTCTTCATCTCCACCTGTATCGCGAGCATATCGACCAGACGTTCCCGGCTGTCGCTCAGACAGACGTTCCCGTACCTGCGGTAGGAATACCAGTAGCGGTTGGCGAGGGTGGCGGTGAGCTTGAGTATGTACTGCGGCTGGGTCTCGACCATGAGGTCGAAGTTCTTGCGGTTCACGACGATGAGGTTGCTGTCCTCGGTCGCCCTGGCGTTGGCAGATCGGAACTCGTTCTCCAGCAGGGCCATCTCGCCAAGCAGGTCTCCCTTCTTGAAGTAGACGATTGCCTGCTCCTCGCCGCCCGAGACTTTGGAGATGCACACTGCACCGCTGCCGATGATGAACATCTCGCTGCCCGTCTGCCCCTCCGCAAAGACCATCGTCCCCTTGGGGTAAAAGCGGTTGGTCTCCTCCGACGGATCCAGATAGACCGCCTTGGACTTGGACTGGAGCTTCTCGTAGGCCCTCCTGCATTCCCCGGCATACATGCCGTCGGGGGCCTCCTTCATGTACTGGTAGTAGGCGAAGGCCGCCACGTCCGGCATATCCTTCTCCTCGTAATAGCAGGCGGTTTCATAGAGCTTTACGGTGCGGTCCTTAAAGCTGCCCATGCTCCCGGTCTTCTTGTCATACGCCTCGTTGAAGCTGCGCAGGTCGCGGGAAAGCATCTGGACTATCTTCATTGCGATGGACGGGTTTCCCTTTATGAACTCTTCGTACTGGGAACGGAGAACCTTGACGAGCGTGACCTGGTTTTTCGCAATGACGCTCTCCGTCTGGGAGCGGCCGGTCATGCAGGGAACCACGCCTATGACGCTGCCTGGCTCATAGACCCGGGACTGCTTGCTGTAGCGGCGGATGCCCTGTACGTTTCCCTCACGGATAATATAGAAATAATCCTTGGGCTCCTTGTCCTCGACAAATATATACGAGCCGGGAGCCACTGTCTCTGTAGAAAGTTGCAACATATCTGGTACAATGCTATACCAAAGGGAAACCTGCTGTCAAGGGAGATGGCCCGGCGGGAACGGGGCCGCCGGGTGGGGGGGCCTAAGATGGACCGCCAGACCCGCCGGAGGAGCCAGAGATGACCCGCCGGGCTGACAGGGGCGCCGGGGCGCCGTCGGAGGAGCCAGAGATGGCCAGCCGGTGCCAGACCCGCCGGGAGCGACGCAGAGCTACACCGCCGGGAGGGAAGCCGGCGGCTTGCGGCTACCGGCTTGCGGCTACCGGCTTGCCAGCTTGACAACCCGGCGGCAAGGAGTATAATGGGCCTGTGATACAGATGACCGCCGCGAATTTGAAGACCCCCGGGACGGGCGGCCTCCAGTCCTTCTGCTAGGCCGCCGCCATGCCGCGCAAGCTCACGGAGGGCGGAATTGCCCGCAACATCATCAGTTTTTCCCTGCCCTACCTTCTGGCCTACTTCCTGCAGACCCTCTACGGGATGGCCGACCTGTACATCGCAGGGCAGTATGGCGGGGCGGACGTCATCTCGGCGATTGCAATAGGCAGCCAGATAATGCACATGGTGACGGTCATCATCGTGGGGCTCGCAATGGGCAGCACCGTCCTGATAAGCCGGGCCGTCGGCGCGGGCGACGAGCGGGGCATGCGCCGCCTTATCGGGAACACGGTCCTGCTGTTCACCGCGGTCGCCGTCGTGCTGACCCTGGTCCTGCTCGCCCTGACGGGGCCGGTCGTCGCGCTTATGTCCACGCCCCCGGAATCCGTCGCGGAGACCCGCCGCTACCTGACAGTATGTTTTGCGGGCATCCCCTTCATCATCGCCTACAATGTCCTCAGCTCCGTCTTCCGCGGGATGGGGGACTCCAAGAGCCCGATGGTTTTCATCGCGGTCGCCTGTGCCGTCAACGTCGCCCTGGACTACCTCTTCATGGGCGCAATGGGCATGGGGGCAGGGGGCGCAGCGGTTGCGACGGTGCTGGCGCAGCTGGTCAGCGTGATCGTAGCCCTCGCCGCAAGCAGGGCCCTGCACCTGGGAGTCACCTTGAAGAAGGGAGACTTTTTGGTCGAACCCTCCCTGGTCAAGAACATGCTTTCCATAGGCGGCCCCATCGCCCTGCAGGACGGCTTCGTCCAGATTTCCTTCCTTTTAATTACGGTCATAGCGAACAGGCGGGGCGTAACGGTCGCGGCGGCGGTCGGAATCGTCGAGAAAACCATCTGCTTCCTCTTCCTTATTCCCTCCTCCATGCTGTCCTCGGTCTCGGCAATCGCCGCACAGAACATCGGAGCAGGCAGTTACGTCAGGGCGCGGAAAACCCTGCTTGCAGGCACGGCCATCGCGGTCGGCATCGGCTGTGTCTTCGCCGTCGTCTTCCAGTTCGCCTCCGCCCCCTTCCTGTCCCTGTTCACTTCTGACGCGGAGGTCGTCCGCCTGGGCGAGCAGTACCTGCGCACCTACGTGCTGGACTGCGTGTTCGCGGGCGTGCACTTTCCCTTCTCGGGCTTCTTCTCTGCGCTCGGAAGGTCCATGCTCTCATTCGTCCACAACGTCTCGTCGATTCTGCTCGTCAGGATCCCCGGCGCGTGGCTCGCCGCCAAATTCTTCCCGGAGACCCTCTACGAGATGGGCCTTGCCGCCCCCGCGGGCTCCCTCCTGTCCTCCGCCATCTGCGTGGCCTTCTACATCATGCTAAGGCGGCGCGGCAGATTGGACGATAAGAAATAAGTATCTTCTTATTATTGTAATTATTGGAATGAAAGGATATTTTATAGGCATGGAAAAGGCAAAATCATCCGCAGGCGGCCTGAAGAAGGCCCTGAAGTTCGTGTTCTTCTACGCCGTCGTCTCCATCTCGGCCTCTCAGTGCTTTGCGCAGTCATCAGCGGTCACCGCCGACAAAAAGGCGCAGCGGGACAGGGAATACCTGGAGATAATCAACTCGCTCTACTATTACATACAGCAGAACTACGTCGATGAAGTGGACGCGGAGAAACTGTACGAGGGCGCACTCAAAGGGATGATTGACTCCCTGGGCGACCCCTACTCCCAGTACCTGTCCAAAGACGACTGGCGGAGCCTGTCCGACACGACGGTCGGCACCTTCGGCGGAGTCGGCCTTTCCATCACCAAGCCGACGGAGAACAAGCCGGACAAGCCCGCCTACGTCGAGGTCGCCCAGCCGATTGACGACTCCCCGGGAGCAAAGGCGGGAATCCAGCCCGGCGACTTCATCGTCAAGATTGACGGGGTGGATACCTCCACGCTGACGATGAACGAGGTGCTCGACCGCCTGCGCGGCACCGTCGGAGAGCCGGTCACCGTGACGATAAAGCGGGGCAAGAAGATGGAGTTTGACTGCACCCTTGTCCGCGCCCTCATAGAGAACCCGACCGTCAAGTACGGCATGATACGCGATACCCTCTACATCCGCCTGTCCGAGTTCGGCTCCACGACCGCCGACAAGGTAAAGGACGCGCTGGACAAGTACCGGAGGAACTACAAGTCCATCATTCTGGACCTGAGGAACAACGGGGGCGGACTTCTGACCGCCGCCTACAACATCGCCGACATGTTCATCGATGACGGGGTCATCGTCTCCACCAAGAGCCGCATCGCCTACGAGAACAGCGTCTACACCGCCGCCAAGCGGAACACCGAGGTTCCCGCAGAGATTCCCGTCATCGTCCTGATCAACGGGGCGTCCGCAAGCGCGAGCGAGATTCTTGCGGGTGCGCTCAAGGATGCCCGCCGGGCCTATCTGGTCGGCGAGAATTCCTACGGCAAGGGCAGCGTCCAGATTCCGACTCCGCTGATAAACAACGACGGATTTAAGATTACGGTCGCCAAATACTACTCTCCGACTGACGTGAACATCGACAAGATCGGTATTCCCCCGGACAGGGAGGTCTCCTCACCCGAGATGACTGACGAGGAGAGCGAGGCTTTTACCAAACTGATGTCCGAGGATACGATTGAAAAGTACGTCGAGGAGCACCCGAACATGAGCGAGGCTTCCATCGCGAACTACGCCAAGGAGCTCCAGAAGACCTACAAGCTGGACCTCAGGATTCTCCGCAAGATGGTGCGCAACCAGGTGCAGAGGACCCAGAAAAGCCCGCTCTACGACCTGGACTATGACCTGCAGCTGAACGCCGCCCTCGGCATCTTCGCAGAGGAGGACTACAGTGCCCTCATGTCCCAGGCCAAGGACCTCAAGCAGCTTGAGACCGAGCGCCTTGCCAAGGAGAGCCAGACCGCCAAGGCAGACACGGAGAAACAGTAAGACAATGTATACGGCTTCAGAAAAACGGTATTCATCCATGCCCTACAGGAGGTGCGGGAAGAGCGGCCTCATGCTCCCCGCCGTCTCGCTCGGCCTCTGGCACAACTTCGGCGACAGCGGGGTCTATTCCAACATGAAGGAAATAGTCCTGACCGCGTTCGACAACGGGGTGACGCACTTTGACCTTGCGAACAACTACGGCCCGCCCCCCGGCGGTGCGGAAAGGAACTTCGGCCGCCTGCTCAGGGAGGAGCTCGGCTCCTACCGCGATGAGCTTATCATCAGCAGCAAGGCCGGATACGACATGTGGCCCGGTCCCTACGGCGACCACGGCAGCAGGAAGTATCTGCTCGCGAGCCTGGACCAGAGCCTCTCGCGCCTGGGGCTGGACTATGTAGACATCTTCTATCACCACCGGATGGACCCCGATACCCCGCTTGAGGAGACGATGGGCGCACTGGATCAGGCGGTCAAGAGCGGCAAGGCCCTGTATGCGGGCATCTCCAACTATGACGGCCAGACGATGCGGAAGGCGGCGGCGATACTGGAACGGCTGAACTGCCCCTTCATCATCAACCAGAACCGCTATTCGATTTTCGACCGCACGATAGAACAGAACGGACTCAAGGAAGCGGCGAAAGCGGACGGCAAGGGAATCATCACCTTCAGCCCGCTGGAGCAGGGGCTCCTGACCGACCGCTACCTGAACGGCATTCCGGCGGACAGCAGGATGCGGACGGACGGGCGTTTCCTTACGGACGCGGCCCTGACCGAAAAGCGGCTGTCACAGATAAAAGAGCTGAACGAAATTGCGAAGGGACGGGGGCAGTCCCTCGCGGGGATGGCCCTCTCGTGGATTCTGCGGGACGACGGCGTGACGAGCGTCCTTGTCGGCGCGTCCAAGGCGAGCCAGCTTTTGGACAGCCTCCGCTGCACGGCGAACCTGACGTTCAGCCCGGACGAGCTTGCCGCGATAGACCGCGCGAGCCTGTAGGCTGAGGGGCTATAGGGCGAGGGAGCCGCAATTGCGCGCAGTGCGGTGTGCCCTCCGTAAGCCGGTGCAGAAAGCCGGTTACTTTTACACGCGGCCCGGCTTTACTTCCGTCCCTTCCGTTTGGCAGACTTGCGTTCCTTTGCCTCAGCCTTGGCTTTTTCCAGCTCCTCGCGGATGTAATCTTCCCATTCAGTACCCTTGTAGCAGCGGAGGACCTCTTTAAGACCGGCAACCTTCATGTCCTCGGAGGGCTTGCCCTTAATCTCCACCAGCCTGCCCGAAGCAGCCGTCGCCTGTCCGTCGTAATAGCCGAAGTAGTAGAGGCCCGGTTCCCGAGGGATGTCAATGACGAGGGGGCTGGTCTCTGAGGTATAGCTTTCGGACGAATAAAGGCCGTCCATATCCTCCCCGGTGGCCGTCCAGTACCAGTATTCCAGCATATAGCAGGAGTCCAGCTTGACCGGACGCGATACGAAGAACTCCTGCTCTTCCACCGCCTGCGCATCGGGCTCAGTGTAGGGATCAATCTGCCGGAAAAGGTAGTCGTTGCTCGCACCGCGGAAGCCCCCGTAGAAGATGACCGAGGTTGTGGGAATGCCCATGAAAATCTTGTATTTGTTCCTGTAGCTTTTGAGCAGCCTGCTCATTGCCTTGGCTTCCTTGGACCTGTCCTCCCTGCTGCCGTTCCTGACAATCGCAAAGGCAGCGGCACAGAGGAAAGCCAGCAGAACGGTAAGGGCGGCAATTCGTTTTTTCATTTCTAAGCCTCCTGAGTCAGCCTTGACTTCTGAAACTGCCTCGCTTTCCATCATAGCACGATTTGCCGCGGTATGCCTATAGGACGGCCCGGCCCGGAAATTCAGCGGGGGCGGGAGCAGGGCGGCAGGGACAACAGGCGGTCTGAAGGCGCTGCGCGGGGGCGCTTGACAAAATCCGCCGATTGCGATAATCTGTCTGCATATACATCAAAGGCGATGTGAGCACTTCTTTCTGAACAGAAAGAGAAGGGAGCGTTCACATCGCCTTTTTTTGTCGGCACAAAGGCGTGCGTCAGTTTTCCTCTGCGGGGGGATAGTGGCGCGCGCCTTTTTATTTTTTCAAAAACTATAAGGAGAAAAACATGGACGTATCACAAGCGTTTGACTCCCTGAACGCCGAAGTTTGGGGAGTATGGTTCCTGGCAGGCGCGGCCCTCGTCTTCTGGATGCAGGCCGGATTTGCCATGGTGGAAGCGGGATTCACCCGCGCGAAGAACACGGGCAACATCATCATGAAGAACCTGATGGACTTCTGCATCGGTACGGTGGTGTTTTCGCTCTTGGGCTATTCGCTCATGATGGGAGAGGATGCGTTATTCGGCCTGATCGGCAAGCCAAATCTGAATCTGTTCACGCACTTTGCAGATTTCATTCGTTCCCCTGCTGAGGGCTTTACAGACGCAAGCTATTTTGTCTTTAACCTCGTTTTCTGCGCCACGACGGCGACGATCGTTTCCGGCGCAATGGCAGAGCGGACGAAATTCTCTGCTTACTGCGTATATTCCGCCGTCATCTCGCTTTTGATCTACCCGATCGAGGCGCACTGGATCTGGGGAGGCGGATGGCTGAGCCGTCTCGGCTTCCACGATTATGCGGGCTCCTGCGCGATCCACATGGTCGGCGGCGTCGCGGCGCTGATCGGCGCTGTGATTCTTGGCCCGCGCATCGGGAAATATGACACAGACGAAGCCGGCAAAGTGACAAAGGTTCGCGCAATCCCCGGTCATTCGATCCCGCTTGGTGCGCTCGGCGTTTTCATCCTATGGCTCGGCTGGTACGGCTTCAACGGCGCAGCAGCCACGACGCCCTCTGAGCTTTCATCCATCTTCCTGACAACGACGATCGCACCTGCAGTCGCGACCTGCATCACGATGCTCTTTACCTGGATCAAGAACAAAAAACCGGACGTCTCCATGTGTCTGAACGCTTCGCTTGCCGGTCTGGTCGGAATCACAGCAGGCTGTGACGCACTCGATGCCGTCGGTGCTTCCATCGTTGGCATCGTCTCGGGTATTCTGGTGGTGGTAGTCGTCGAGGGACTGGATCTCAAGCTCCATGTGGACGATCCTGTGGGTGCGGTCGGTGTACACTGTGCCAACGGCATCTGGGGTACAATCGCAGTTGGCCTGCTTGCCAATCCGGACGCCCCGGCAGGACTTCACGGGCTTCTGTACACAGGAGAATGGTCGCAGTTCGGTATTCAGCTGCTCGGCTTTGTCGCTGTTGCGGCATGGAGCGCCGTGACGATGCTGGTATTCTTCAAGTTCCTTAAAAAAATCGACTTCCTCCGTGCTGACGCGGCCGACGAGCTTGCAGGACTTGACCGCAGTGAGCACGGGCTTCCCAGCGCCTACGCCGACTTTGTTTCCTCCGGCCATCCTTATACGCTGCCGGATACCAGAGAGACGGTTCCCGCAGTGACCGGGACGATCCCGCCGGCCGAGGCCATCCCGATCGTACCTCAGCCAACCTTACGGGAAGACGGACATAAATTCACCAAGGTGGAGATCGTGTTTAAGGAAGAGCGCCTTTACGCACTCAAAAGCGCTATGAGCAAACTGGGAATCACCGGAATGACCGTCGCGCATGTCATGGGCTATGGCATGCAGCAGGGGCATCCGGAGATGTACCGCGGCGTCGCCGTGGAATCGGATCTGCGTCCGAAGGTGCAGGTAGATATTGTAGTCAGCGCAATCCCGGTTCGGGACGTAATCGAAACAGCAAAGAAGGTTCTCTACACCGGTCATATCGGCGACGGAAAGATCTTTGTGTACGACGTGGAAAACGTTGTGAAGATTCGCACTGGTGAAGAGGGCTATGACGCATTACAGGATGTGGAGTGATGAATATGTTTGATGCTGAAAAAACGACAAACGAATGTATAGCATGGATCCGCGAATATTTTGCTGAGAATGGTCCGGACTGCAATGCAATCGTTGGGCTTTCCGGCGGGAAAGACAGTTCCGTTACGGCGGCGCTCTGCGTTCGGGCGCTCGGAAAAGAACGTGTGATCGGCGTACTGCTCCCGAACGGTGTACAGGAAGATATCAATTACGCCTATCTGGCAGCAGAATGCTTGGAGATCCGGTCTTTTGTCCTGAACATCCGAGATGCGTATCAATGCATTCTGAATGCGATCGGGTCACAGTTCCCAATTGATGGCGCGACGAAGCTGAGTCTTCCCGCACGTCTGCGTATGGTTTCCCTCTATGCCGTGGCACAGAGCAACAACGGCCGCGTTGCAAATACCTGCAATCTTTCGGAAGATTGGGTCGGATACGCCACACGATATGGCGATGGCGCAGGCGACTTCAGCCCGCTCTCCGGACTGACCGTACAGGAGGTCAAGACACTCGGAAGGCATCTGAGCCTTCCGGAGCAGTTGGTGGAGAAGGTGCCGATCGACGGACTATGCGGAAAAACAGACGAGGACAACCTTGGCTTTTCCTATGCCGTTCTGGATCATTACATTCGTACCGGTAAAATCGAGGATCCGGAGATCAAAGAAAAAATAGACCGGATGCATCGGCTGAATCTCTATAAGCTCTCCATGATGCCCGCGTTTGAGCCCGATCTTCCTACCATGCCAGATCAATAAACAGGCTACGCCCTCTCCCCTAGGCAGCGCATCACACCCGTTCAGAGGCTCTGACTCTCTCCTCTGTCGTCGGCTCTCCTGCGCTGTGCCCCGGAGAGGGCTTTTAAAAGGCCGTGCGATCAAACAGATGTATGATCGCACGGATGATTTCGATTGCAATTTTCACGTTTTACAAAAGCAAAACAATCTTATGATATTGCGGTCAGTCCGATCTGTTCCATCGCCTGCCGGAGATCCGCGATGATATCGTCTGCGTCCTCCAATCCCACGGAAAACCGCAGGAATCCCTTTTGGAATTTCTCCGGATAGAGATGAATGCGTTCGTCATAGCTCGGCTGTGGGAAGATCAGGCTCTCGTCGTGTCCCAGAGAGACTGCAAAGGTAACGACCTTCAGCGCCGCGCAGAACTGTTCCACAGTCTTGTCATCCACGTCTAAGCCAAAGGAGATCACGCCGCCGAATCCATTTTTCATCTGTTTTTGCGCCGTCAAATAACCGGGATTGCTTTTCAAACCCGGATAGGACACAAAGGTCACGCCGGGCTGTTGCTCGAGCCATTCCGCAATCCGCTGACTGCTCTGATTGATGCGCTCCATGCGCAGCGGGAAGGTCACAGAACCGCGGAAGATCTGCCATGCATTGAACGGACTGATGACTGCGCCGACATTCACCTGCGCTTCATAGCGGATGCAATCCATCGTCTCCAGATCATTCGAGAGAATGGCGCCTCCCTGCGCATCGCCGTGACCGTTGACGTATTTCGTCAGCGCGTCCACAACAAAATCAGCGCCGAGATCAAGAGGTCTCTGATTAAGCGGAGACGCAAAGGTGTTATCTACCGAGAGCAGCGCGCCGTTTGCGTGTGCGATCTCGGCAACTGCCGCAATATCCGTCACGCCGACGGTTGGATTATCCGGCGTTTCGATATGAACAAGCCGCGTTCCGGGCGTGATGGCGCGCTTAACTGCGTCGAGATCCGTCATATCGACCATCACGGTCTCCACACCGAATTTTTGGTTGAACAGCTCGTGAAACATACGATAGACCGCCATATAGCTCACATTCGGATAGACGACCCGATCACCGGATTTGAGAAGCGTCCAGAACAGCGCATGCAGCGCACCGACGCCGCTCGCGAGCACAATGGCGTCCTCGGCGCCATAGAGCGCAGCGATCTTCTCCTCCAGCCAATGCTGGTTGGCATTGCCGTTGCGTGCATAAAACAGCAGATCCGTCGAGGAATAATTCACCTTTGAAAGATCTTCCGGCAGCTTATAGCTGTTCGCCATATGCAGCGGACGACGAACAGCGCCGGTTTCGGCATCATAGTCGGTTCCGGTGTGAACCGCTTGTGTAGCAAATCCATAACCTTCATATTGATTCTCTTTCTTTGCCATGTGATAGTTCGCTCCTTTATGCATACATCTCCGGTCTTCGGAGGGATGTATACGGCTTTGTTTTTCTTGTCTGTGCTGCCGCGGAAAGGTCTACATCACAAAACAGCAGCACTTCCCCGTCACCTGCAAGTGCAGCCAGAGATCCATTGTGGTCTGCGACGATGGATTCTCCGGAGAAAGCCATCTCTCCCTCGGCGCCGACACGGTTGCACATGGCGATGTTTACGCTGTTCTGGAATGCCTGCACGCGG
>CADBRC010000065.1 GCA_902796985.1 uncultured Spirochaetaceae bacterium | reverse complement strand
CATTTTATAGAAGGAAAGTGGTACATCTACTTTGCGGCGGGCCGCGCGGAAGACCACTGGTGGATCCGCACCTTTGTACTGGAGAACAGTTCGCCCGACCCCTTCTGCGGCAGCTGGGAAGAGAAGGGACAGCTCACGGCAGGCTGGGATTCCTTTATGCTGGACATGACGGTCTTTGACTACCGGGGATCGCACTATGCGGTCTGGGCGCAGAAGCGGCAGGAACGCGCAGAGAATTCCGCCCTGTACATCGCGAAGCTCAAGTCTCCGATAGAGCTTGAGCAGCCGCAGGTCCTGCTGTCGGTGCCGGAGCACGACTGGGAATGCAGGGGCTTCCGGGTGAACGAAGGCCCGGCACTGCTTCAGAAAAACGGCAGGCTGTTCCTCACCTACTCCGCGAGTGCGACGGACGCAAGCTACTGCATGGGTATGCTCGTCGCGGAGGACAGGGCCGACATCCTTGATGCCGCATCATGGACAAAACTCGAAAAGCCCGTCATGACAAGCGACAGTGAAAGTGGAATATTCGGTCCAGGGCACAACAGCTTCACGAGCAGCCGGGACGGAAAAGAGGATTACCTTGTCTATCATGCCCGCCCCTATGCGGAAGTGGACCTAGACTTCGCCCTGTATGATCCCAACCGCCATACCTGGGTCAAGCGCATCCGCTATGACGAGAGGGGGTATCCCGTATTCCAGCAGGAAGGAGGCAGTATATGAAAGGCAAGTACGTTCGTTCAGCAGGATTCTTTCTCTGCGCGCTGACCATTGGACTGACCTCCTGCGGGAAAGACAGCATACCGGAGGCGACGCTGACCAAACCCGAGGCAATGCCCGGCGAGAACGTCAGAAACGTCGCCCGCAGGACGGAGCTGGACCCCGCGGATATAAAAGAATATTTTCCTTTAAAGGAAGACAGGAAGGACGGCATGGACGGCGCCTTCGTGCATGAGAAATACGCGGCCAGCTCGCAGGCCTCCTGGAACTGCCACGACCCCAGGCTCTTCCAGGACCCGGACAGCGGCACGTACTACGTGTATTCGACCGGATGGAACAACGGCTCCGACCTGCGTTCTTCCGACGACCTGGTGCATTGGGCCAAGCACGGGAATTCCCCCCTCTGGGACAGCCGCGACGTCTCGCTGGTCTACCACCACATGCACTGGGACGACGACTTCCTCAAGTGGGTCGGCTACGTGACCAACGACGGAACCTCCTACGGAACCGACTGGTACAAGCCGACATCCCGCCCCAACAGCTGGGCACCGACGGTCGTCAAGCAGGACGGCAAATACTACATGTTCCACGGCATCATCACCGACAGCCTCTCCTACGGAAGGAGCTTCCATCCGGCGGCGGCGATAACGCTCGCCATCGCGGACAGGCCCGAAGGCCCCTTTGTCCCCGCAAAAGAATACGACCCCGCGCTCTATTCGAATTCCACGCTGGTGCGCTACGTGTGGTCCAACAGGTCCGCTCAGAATACGGAGGTGGGCTACTGGGGCTGCTACAACACGGCGGAAGCGAGCTGGGACAATGGCTTCGGGACGATTGACCCGGAGTTCGTCCTGGACGTGGCGACCGGAAAGCTCATGCGCTACAAAATAGGCGGCAACGAGTGTTACGCTATGACCTACGGCTCATGGAAGAACGGCATCGCCTTGGTTTACGTGGACGCAAAGACCTTCAAGCCGGTGGCAAGCACGAGCGGAACTTCCACCTTCAACGGAAAGCAATACCGTACCGGCGACGAGATGGACGCGCCGCTCGACAGCGTGGCGGGCAACTGCGGCGTACTGGTTGCGGGCGGCAAGGGGGCGGCATACGAGGGGGCGCAGCTCATCTACAACAGCAAGACCGGCTGGTATTACATCTTCGTCTCCATGGGCGACCTCACCTTCGAATACCGCGTAGGTGTAGGACGCAGCAAGAAGATAGAAGGTCCCTACGTTGACACAAGCGGGCAGTCTATGACGTTCAGCTCCGTGAAGGAAGCAGAAAACTACCACGCCGTCGGCGGCAAAATAATCGGCGCGGCTCAGCTCCGGGACGAATACGGCTTTATGTCCCCCGGCGGCCAGTCCATCTTCCGCAGCAAGGACGGCAAGATCCTCTTTGCCTGCCACACGCGGACCAACTTCAAGGGCACGGGGGATTTCTGCCTGCAGGTCCGGCAGATGTTCTTCACGGACGACGGCTGGCCCCTTTTGAACCAGAACGAATACTGGAATAACTACGACGGGGCTGACGAATCCCTTACACACCTTTCTGCCGAAGACATCGCGGGCACGTACGACAGCATCCTCACCGTGCGCGGGTCGCGCAAGGGCAGCTTCAAGACCGGTACCGTCAAGGTGAGCGCAATGCACGTAGACGACGCAAGGCCGACGGACTCAAAGGAACTCGTACTGGCCGCGGACGGAACGCTCGGCGGCGAATACACCGGCACATGGAAGCTCGGCAAGGACGGAAGCAAGATTACCCTCTTCGTCAAGGACAAGGACGGAGGTGACATCGGAACGTTCAGCGGATACGCACTCAGGGCATACGACTGGGCACGGAAAGGCGAGGACGTCGAGCGCCGCACGATCACCTTCACCACGGTAGACGGCGCAAAAAGCGGCGAGTACTTCTGGGGGAACAGGCGGTAAGGCTCTCGGCGGTTACTGCCGCCGGAACCTGTGTCAGCGCCGGAAGAAAACAGCACTTTTCCAGGGATAAAAGCAATATGCACTGAACAGGCCGGCTACAAAAGCTTCCTGCTTTCGGAACCGGCCTGTTTTTTCGTTCCTTTAGTTAATCATTACGGGAATCTTGCTTAATCCAGTGAGCGGCTTCTTTAACTCCGTCTCGCCGCGGGCCGCGACGCGGACAGCGATGAAGTATTTGGAAGCCGGCTCAAGGGTTCTGGGAATGTGGAATTCCAGCATCCTGTCGCTGTTCTTAGTCACATAGTCATCCTGAACCTTTATCCAGCTTGATTCGTCCTTCTCCGGCAGGTCATTGCCCTCTTTATCCTGTCCGGCGACGGGGACAAAGAAGATGCAGCTCTTCTCCCCGACAAGCTTGAGCTTGTGCCCCCGTATCCGTGCGCTGAAGGTTGCCCTGAGGCCTGCATCCGGCATGCCGACGGCAGGATCCACAATCTGCGAAATCTGCGGGGCAGGATCTGTGACCGCAGTGACCGTGGCGGAAAGGTTCAGGAGACTGTTCCTGAGCTTTTCGTTTACGGCGAAGCGGGCCTCAAATCCAGTGACTGACTCCGATTCCGGCGTGAGCGTGGTCACCGAGGAGACCGGTGCGACATACAGCTTGCAGATTTCCATGATGTCCACGGCGAATCCGAGTTCTGCCTGCTCAAGGATTTCCTTCTTGAGCAGCTCCATCGCATGCTCCACCTGGAAGCGGTCGATTCCCTGATTGTGGGCGGAGACGAGGTCCAGCAGCTGGTCGGTCGTCACCGTCCGCCTGGGAACACGCGCAATGTAGGTGTTGTCCTTGAACTTGCACGGTGTCAAGGTGACGGCGAAATTCGTCTTGCGCTGAGTGTTGATGTTTGTCATAGTAAGTCCTTCTGTCTTTTTTACGGGGGACAGCCCCCTGCCTGGCTGACAGGCTTGAGAATTGTTTTCAGGTCAACGACCCTACGCCAACAAGGATAGCAAAAAAGATGGCAGCGTTTTTGTAGCGAATTCACAAAACAACATGTTATTTTAAAAAGAACGGCTTTCAGTTGACGGATGTTCGAACTTACAGTTCGCAGAAGTGCGAACTTATAAGTTCGTAAAAGTGTGAACTTATAAGTTCGTAGAAGTGCGAACTTATAAGTTCGTAAACGTGTGAACTTACGGTTCGCAGAAGTGCGAACTTACGGTTTGCAGAAGTGTGAACTTATAAGTTCGTAAAAGTGCGAACTTACGGTTCACTGATCAATTGCCAAACCGGGCCATCCATGCTATAGTGGCGGGCCATGAAATGCCGTTACTG
>CADBRC010000064.1 GCA_902796985.1 uncultured Spirochaetaceae bacterium | reverse complement strand
TTGCGGGCATTCTCCGATATGGCCGGGCAGAAGGCCTGTACCGCCGCCCGGAAGGTATCTGCTCCGCCGCAGTTGCGCAGGGCCTCCGCGCTGTCCAGGGCGAACAGCTCGTACACGAGCGGGTCCCTTCCCTGCGCCTCCTGTCCACCTCCGTCCTCGGCGGGGGCATCCACAAAGCCCGCATCCCCCTCGTGGAGCAGCAGCCTGGCCGGGATGTATGTCTGGAGCATGGCCTCCAGCTTCTCCGCGTCGATCGGCTTGGTGATGTAGTCCTCAAAGCCTGCGGCCAGGTACATCTCCCGGGCGCCGTTCATGGCGTTGGCGGTGAGCGCGATGCACACCGTGTTCTGGTTCCGGCTGCTGGCGTCCGCGCGGAGCTTCTTGAGCATCTCCAGGCCGTCCATCTGCGGCATCATGTGGTCCACGAGGATCACGTCGTAGTGGTCATCGTGCGCCTTCTCGAGCGCGGTGAACGCGTCCGCGGCCGTGTCTATCTGGATGCGGGTCGCCTTGAGCAGGGCCTTGGCGACGGTGAGGTTCATGGGGGTGTCGTCCACGACGAGGATGTGGGCGTCCGGGGCCTGGAAGCTTTCCTTATAACGCTTCACGTTCCGGTGGGCGGACTCGTGGTGCAGCCGCCAGTCGCCCAGCTCCTTCCAGTCGCGGACCTCCTGCAGGACGTCGAAGGAGAACTCGCTCCCCTTCCCGTACACGCTCTTGACGACGAGGGAGCTGCCCATCGCGGCGAGCAGCTTGGTCACGATGCTCATGCCGAGTCCGGTTCCCTCGATGTTGCGGTTCCGGCTTTCCTCGATGCGCTCGTAGGGCGAGCAGAGCTTGGCGAGGTCCTCCTCCTTTATGCCGATTCCCGTGTCGATGACCTGCGTCTTGATGCGGATATGGCTGTCGTCCGCCCGCTCGTAGCCGATGTTCAGCGTGACGCCGCCCGCGTGGGTGTACTTGACGGCGTTCGTCAGCAGGTTGAGCGTGCACTGCTTGATCCGCGTGTCGTCCCCCCGCAAAAGGCAGGGCATGGAGGCGTCCGCGTTGACCATGAAGGAGAGGCCCTTCGCCTGGGGGCGGGGGCTGATGATGTTGACGAGGTCGGACATGACGTCGCCCTCGTCGTAGTCCGCCGAGACGATCTCCATCTTGCCGGCCTCTATCTTGGAGAAGTCCAGGATGTCGTTGATGAGGCCCAGCAGCATCTTGCCGCTCGACTGGATGTCGGAGGCGTAGTCCTGAATCGTGGTGTTGCTGCATTCCCGCAGGATCATCTCGTCCAGGCCAAGGACGGCGTTCACCGGGGTGCGGATGTCGTGGCTCATCACCGAGAGGAAGTCGGACTTGGCCCGGTTGGCGGCCTTCTCGGCCTCGGCGGTCAGCGCGAGCTGGCGGTTGAACATCTGCATCGTGACGACGTTGAACACGATCATCAGGGCAAGCCCGCAGGATATGATGACGATCAGCGGCAGGTCGTTGGTGCGGGCGCGCAGTTCCGTCAGGGGCATGCTGGCGACGATGATCCATCCGCTGGCGGAATCGACGGTCGCATGGGCGAGCAGCCATTCTTCCCCCCGCGAGTTGCGCATGCGGGAGGTGCCGTCGTAACCGGTTATGCCGCGCTGGAAGCTGTCCAGCGCCGTATAGTCGGGGGCGTTGTAGGATTTGTAGAACTCAAAGAAGTTGGAGCTTTTGAAGGACTTGCTTTTTATGATGTAGTCGCCCCTGCTGTCAATCAGGGAGACCTCGGTGCCCTGGTAGCTTTCGGTCGGGAAGACCCAGCTGCTTCGTAGCGTGGTCAGGGGGATTATCCGGAGCAGCAGGGCCTCCCGCTCCCGGTCCCCCTCGTAGAGGGTGATTCTGTTGTAGAAGGCGATGGACTGCGTGCCGTTCATCGGGTTGGTGAACGCCCTCGTGATGTTGGCCTTGATGCCGTCGTTCCGCGTCTGGAGGGTGGGGAACAGGTCCATGCTCGCATAGGATACGGAGAAGTTCGTCCAGTCGTCGGTACGGGGGTCGGTGGACAGGCCCTGCAGGGAACCGTCGTCGATGTAGATGATGTGGGCGCTGCTGTGCTTCCGCGCGATGGACCTGCGGATGAACGCGATGGCCTCGTCCATGGAGATGCGGCTCCTGTTGATGTTGTTCGTCCAGGTGTCGCAGGCGAGCTGCTCGCCGTTGATGTAGTTGGAGGTGATGTGGGCGATGCTTTCGGCCATCTCCAGGAAGCCCGTCGTCTTTGTGTCAGCAAAGTCCTTCTTGCTGTCCGCTATGTAGAGCAATGACAGACCGATGATGGCGCAGATGATGCAGATGTTGACGATGAAAATGTGGCGTTTCCCCATTGTCGGACTCCTACTGTCCCTGTATGATAGTATAACAGACTGCTGGCAAAAAAGCAATTGTCCGCAGGTCCGGCGGGCCTCTACGGCGGGCGGAAAATGGCTTACCGGCAGCCCCCGGCGGGCGGGAGGGTGGCCACTTCCCGGCAGACGGCCGTTCCCCGCAGGGCCGGAGGGTTCTTCCCCAAAATCGCATATTATTGTATAATCTTTAGCGATATTGCATAAACTTGCATTTTTCTGCAAATTCTTTGTGTAAGGATGAATATATGAACAAGATTCTTGAGAAGCGGCAGCTTTCAGAAGTCGTTTACTACATGAAGTTCGAGGCTCCCGACATCGCGAAGAACCGCAAGGCCGGGCAGTTCCTTATCGTGCAGGTGGATCAGGACCTGACGGAGCGCATTCCGCTGACGATTGCGGACGCGAACGCCGAGGAGGGCTGGGTCGCCATCGCCTTCCAGCCGGTCGGAGCCTCCACCTACAAGCTTTCCCAGCTCAAGGAGGGCGACTACCTGGGCGGCGTGCTCGGTCCGCTCGGTACCCCCTCACAGATACGCAAGTACGACGCGCCCGTGGTCTGCGTGGGCGGCGGCTTCGGAACCGCCCCCCTTTACCCCATCGTGCAGGCCCTCAAGGAAGCCGGCAACAAGGTCATCCTCATCGAGGGTGCGAGGACCAAGGACCTGCTGATTTTCGTGGACGAGATGAAGGCCGTCTGCGACGAGGTCATCATCATGACGGACGACGGTTCCGCCGGTGAGAAAGGCGTCGTCACGATTGCGCTGGAGCGCCTCTGCCAGGCCGACGTTCCCCCTGCCGAGGTCATCGCAATCGGCCCGCCGATCATGATGAAGTTTGCCTGCGCCTGCACCGCCAAGTACAACGTGCCTACGACGGTCTCGCTCAACACGATCATGATAGACGGAACGGGCATGTGCGGCGGCTGCCGCGTCAGCGTCGGCGGCGAGACCAAGTTCGTCTGCGTGGACGGCCCGGACTTTGACGGCCATCAGGTGGACTGGGACAACATGATGCTCAGGATGAAGAGCTTCAAGGCCCAGGAGACCGAGGCATTCCACAAATGTAAGTTGGACAAATGACCTCCTGCGCTTGAAGCTTCGCTGCGAGAGCATTTGTCCACTGCGAGTTTCCGCCTTGCGTAAACTCGCGCAATCTGTACGCTAAGAATTGACGCGCCCTCCATGGCGCTCTTCTCAGTAGTTTAAATGTTGCCAAATTAGGAGAACACTATGGCAGAGCATATCAGTGCAGAAGCCCTCGCCAAGACAGGCGAGGAGGAATACAGGAAAATAGAAGGAAAGATCGCGGACGGCTCGCTGACTCCGAAGGACCGCATGGCGATCCCGATGCAGGTGATGCCGACGGGGGAGCCCCTCGTCCGCGCCCGCCAGATGAGCGAGGTCGCACTCGGCTACACGAAGGAACAGGCGATTGTGGAAGCCAACCGCTGCCTCCAGTGCAAGAACCAGCCCTGCGTATCCGGCTGCCCGGTCAACGTGCACATCCCGCAGTTCATTGCACACGTTGCGAAGGGCGACTTCAAGGCCGCCGTCGATGAGATAAAAGAGACCAACCTGCTGCCCGCCATCTGCGGCCGCGTCTGTCCGCAGGAGAAGCAGTGCCAGGCCCAGTGCACGCTCGGCAAGGCCAACAAGAGCGTGGAGA
>CADBRC010000063.1 GCA_902796985.1 uncultured Spirochaetaceae bacterium | reverse complement strand
ACGATAAGCGGGACTTTCAAGAAGGAGCAGTAATCATGGCAGGAAATTCTGAGAACAAAACGACGGCCGTGAAGGCAGCGGACAGGCACGGGAGCATACGGGCGGAGAGCACCCTGCTCACGACCTTCTCCATCCTCCTGTTCGTCATCCTGAGCCTCCTGATACTATACCCCCTGCTGGCGGCATTCCTCGCCTCCTTCAGGCCCGGGCAGGAGCTGATGCGCTACGGGCTCAACCTGAACCCCGACCCCAAGGGGCTGTCGCTTGACAACTACATCTACCTGTTCACGCAGAAGGCGATGAAGGACGGCAGCTGGACAAAGATACCCCACAAGTATTTCATGTGGTACAAGAACAGCCTCTTCCTGACCGTCATCAGCGTCAGCCTCCAGCTCTTCTTCTGCTACCTGGTCGCCTACGGGCTCTCCATGTACGACTTCAAGCTGAGGAACCCCCTCTTCTTCATAGTGATCGCGACGATGATGGTGCCGGGCGTCATACTCATGCTGCCCCTCTACCAGGAGATGATCGGGCTCAGGCTGATCAACACGACGGCGGGCGTAATCCTCCCGGGGGTGTGCGGAGCTGGGACGATTTTCTTCTTCCGCCAGTTCATGATAGGGCTTCCCAAGGAGCTCCTGGACGCAGGCCGCATTGACGGCGCGAACGAGTACCGCATCTGCTTCACGATAATGCTGCCGCTGACCAAGCCTGCCTTCGGGGCGATGGCAATCCTGTCGGCGATGGGGGCATGGAACGACATGCTCTGGCCCATGCTGGTCTACCGCGATCCCGGCAAATTTACGCTGCCGATCGGACTGAACACGCTGATGACCCCCTACGGGAACAACTATGACCTCCTGATTGCAGGTTCCTGCTTCTCGGTCATTCCCCTGCTGGTCATCTTCTTCGCCTTCCAGCGATACTTCATCGGCGGCATGACCGTCGGTGCCGTAAAGGGATAAGAAGTTCATTTTCTTCGCCGTTCCCGGAAAGAACCTCCGCTTTCTGGGAACGGCCTTTTTCCAGTTGAAAGCCCTGCCTCTTTTCAATATAATCGTTTCCTATGAAAGTATCGCAGATTCCACTTCGCACGCTGAGGGAAGCCCCGGCGGAGGCGACTATAGCGAGCCAGCAGCTGATGCTCAGGGCTGACTTGATCAGGAAGCTTGGCAACGGCCTTTACACATACATGCCGCTCGGCCTCAAGAGCTACCGCAAGCTGGAGGCAATCATCAAGCAGGAGCTGGACAAATCCGGCGCCCTGGAGTTCAAGCCGACCGTCGTTGTCCCCGGCGAAATCTGGAAGGCGAGCGGACGCTGGGACACGATGGGCCCGCAGATGCTGACCGCCAAGAACCGGCAGGAGCAGGACATGGTCATCTCCCCCACGGCGGAGGAGGCTTTCACCGCCGTCATGGCGCAGGGCCTGACCAGCTATAAGCAGCTGCCCATAAACTGCTACCAGATAAACACGAAGTACCGCGACGAGATCCGCCCCCGCTACGGGGTCATGCGCGGCCGCGAATTCAACATGATGGACGGCTACACATTCAACGCTGACGACGAGTCGCTCGACCAGTCCTACCGCGCCTATGCGGATGCCTACCTTGCAATCTTCAAGCGTCTTGGCCTGAAGGTGATAATCGTCAAGGCCGACACCGGAAGCATGGGCGGCAGCGGCAGCGAGGAGTTCATGGTGGAAAGCCCCATCGGAGACGACACGCTGATCCTCTGCCACGGCTGCGACTACGCCGCCAATGTGGAGAAGGCCGCCTGCAAGCCCGACCCTGCGGTCGGCAACGACGGGAAGCCCCAGGTCAAGACGGACCTTGCCGTCGAGGAAGTTGCGACCCCCAATGTATTCTCGATCGAAGACATGGAGAAGTTCTTCGGCGCGACTCCCAAGACCTTCATTAAGTCTCTGATTTACCGCGTCATCAACTCTACGCTCGACATGGGCAGCGCGCCCGGCGGCAAGGAGCTCAAATCCGTCAAGGACGGAAACCTGACCTTCTACCCGGTCTCCTATGTCTGCGTCGCCATCCGCGGTGACCTGGAGGTGAACGAGGCCAAGCTTGCGGGTGCGCTCAAGGCGAGTGAGGTCTGCCTTGCCGACGACGAGGAGGTGCGGCATTGGGCGGGGGCCGGGCACGGCTTTGTCGGTCCGCTCACGGTGAAGTGCCCTGTCCTGCAGGACCTGTCGGTCGAGGATATGCACGACGCGATTACCGGCGCGGGCAAGGACGGATTCCACGTCAGGCACGTGGAGCCGGAGCGCGACTACAAGAGCTGGCTCAAGGCCGACGTACGCACCGCGAAGGAGGGCGATACCTGCCCGGTCTGTGGCGGCAAGTTCTACACGACCAAGGGAAACGAGCTGGGTCATATCTTCAAGCTCGGAAAGAAATATACCGAAAGCATGGGTGTCAGCTATCTCGATAAGAACGGCAAGGCCGCCGTTCCGACGATGGGCTGCTACGGAATCGGCGTTGACCGCGTGCTTGCCAGCATCATCGAGACCCATCACGACGACAAGGGCATCATCTGGCCCATAAGTGTCGCCCCCATGACGGTCTGCATCGTCCCAATTAAGTACAAGGACGCGATGAAGGATGCGGCGGATAAGCTCTACGACGAGCTTATGGCCGCAGGGGTGGAGGTGCTTCTGGATGACCGCGACGAGCGGCCGGGCGTCAAGTTCAACGACGCTGACCTCATCGGCTTCCCCGTCCGCGTCACCGTCGGCGACAAGAATCTT
>CADBRC010000062.1 GCA_902796985.1 uncultured Spirochaetaceae bacterium | reverse complement strand
ATAGAGCTGGGTGCAAATCGATTTTGATTGATGAAAATTCAACTTTCAAAAACTGTATATCCGTAAAAAAAATCGCCGATATAGAAGGGATTTTCAAATAGGCATTCCTGTTCCCTGTATCTTAGGGAACACTAAATCTATCCACGGGCTGGAATCTGCGATGCCGTATTTTCCGATGCTCAGAAGCTGCATGAACATCTTAAACAGACATTCACTGTCCTAGCCCTTCTTCCAGCTCAAAATGACGGACGTGCCGCCATCACGGGACGAGACAATCCGAAAGTCCGCCCCCAGCTGGTCGGCCCGGTAGTGCATGGACTGCAGGCCCACGCCCATTTTCACGTTTCCTTCCTGTCCTCCGTCCTCAGGGGGGAAGTTTATGTCGGGATTGCCCGCCCCGTTGTCATGAACGGTGACTGCCAACAGATCATCCGTCTCAGAGACGGAGACATCTATCTGGCTCGCTTTGGCATGACGGACGGAATTGTTCAGCGCCTCTTGTATGATGCGGTAGACGTTTATCTCGTTCCTGTTCCTGTCTTCGCCCAAATCCGGATCGCTCCTCAAACTCCAGCTGTACGATACCTTGGTTTTGCCATAACTCTGCCGCTGCACAGCATCGCAGAGATTGCCGATTGCTTTCTCCAGCCCCAACGAGTTCAGCTCCATAGGGAAGGAATCATGGGCATACTGACGGGTACGGCGAAGGGTCTCGTCTATCAAGCCGGAAAGCTCGGCAAGCTTTTCGTTTTGGGAAGCAAGACCCGCGCACATCATCGATATTCCCGCAAGGCGCTGGCAGATGTCATCATGCAGGTCCATACTGAACCGCTTGCGTTCCAGCTCACCAATCTTCAGAACCTGGGCCTCAACCTGTATCCGTTTCTCGGCTTCTTCCACAAGCTTCTGATTTGTCTGAACAAGTTCCTTTGTCCGTTTCTGAACTTCAGCCTCCAGAATCTGGTTGGCCTTTTTTTCCTTCTCGAGGGTTCGTATGCGGTCAAAGGCCCCGGCCAGAAAGATGCCGCAGTTGCACATCTGCGAGTGGATTACGTGGTCGTCTTTGTAGACCATCATGCCCAGGCGTTCCTGACCGGACATGAAATAATATATTATGCTGCGACAGGCATTACCCTTGGAACTGAAGCGCGGTGACGAGAAAAATTCCTTGAGAGAGACTTTTCTGTCCGTACCGAAGAAGGATTCCTCCCCGGCTTCCTTCTGATAGGTCAGGAAGGCGGTCTCGGGCAGGGATCCGGTTTCGCCAAACAGCAAAAGGTAAAAGTCCTGCATCTCCACGGCGGCAAGAAATGCCTTAAGCTTGTCAACAACCGCAGAAATGCTGTCTGCCTGGTTCAATGACTGACCAAAGTGGCTCACATATCGTTCCAGCATCTCCGCGACAATCTGGCTGTGCTGCATTCGTGAAATATAATTTTCAAGCCTGCCCTGCAAGCCCCCTGCAGCCGACCATCCGGCTTCGGATTGCCTTGAAAAGGCGATGGGACAGCCGCAGGAACTCCGGATGACGAGCGAGGAGCTTATTTTGACGACATCCTCTACCTGCCCGTGCGTGAGCATCTTATAAATAGACTCCGCCGCGAATACCCCCAACAGGGATAGGGGCTGGCGGATTGTCGTCAATCTCGCCCCGTCTTCGCCAGCCTCCTTTATGTCGTCAAATCCCGTCAGGGCACAGGACTGCCAGAGGGGGTTTCCCTGAACGCGGAGGACTTTCTGCACCCCTATGGCGGTCGTATCATTTGCACAGACAATAACGTCCGGGATGAATTCCGGATTCTCCTTGATGTAGCCCTCCAGCGCCTGCATGCCGGTGTACTCGTTGAATTCCGCGTGAAGGTATGCGGCCTCTATGCCGGGCACCTTCTTTCTAGCCTCCTCGATGGACTCCGTAAAGACCGCCTTGCGCAGGATGTTGTCCTTGTGCCACTCATGTCCGCCCACGTAGATGAACTTCCGGTATCCGTGCCCGTACAACAGGTGAGACATAAGCTGCCGCATGGATTCCTTGGTACGAATCATGACGGACTTTATGCCGGGCAGCATAATGCCCGCAGAGACGAGGGGTATGCCAGGGAACTTGCTTTTGAGGGCTTCGGCAAGGGGAATTTCTGATGTGCTCATCAGAGAAGACGAAAGGAATACAGCCCCGTCCACGGACAGGAACGAGGAGGACGGACAAATTCCTTCCCCCTGGCTGAAGCCGTCAAGCCGCTCCTGCTGTATGCACACCGTGTCCAAAGACAGCTGGGCAGCCCGGCTCTGAAAGGCCTTGTAAAAGGCCAGCTGGTACTCCTGCTCCAGCAGGTTCACATATACGGCTACTTTCATCGCCTGTGGCCGGATGACTTCCTGTCAGGCTTCCTGGAAGACCGTCCGCCCCCCTTGGGTTTCGTCCGTGCGGATTTAGCCGTTGCACCAATCTTTGCGGAAGATGCCTGGGGACCGTACATCGCCTCCCGTGCCTTGCGCTCATCGGCGGCCTTGTACGCTTCCATCTTCTCCTGATCGAAAAAGCCATCCTTCCAGTTGAAGGCAGATGAATCCGGCACATGATCATGCCGTGACATATAATTGAGCAAATTCTTTATGTCACCTTTGCCGACCTTGGTCTTGGTGAAGTCCAAAAGCTGCCGGTCAAAGCCCGCGTTCTTCAGCTGATCGGTTTTCTCCACGATGCTGAAGGGCAGTTCCGGCATGACGAAGGAACCGTCAGGTGTAGAGTTGACCTTAAAGGGAATGCCCTGCTTGTCGCTGAAAAAAGTGAAGTCATAGCTTTCAGGCAGCTTGAACCTCATGCGGAACAAGGCGGGGTATGCAAACAGAGGAACAAGGACGCGGGACCGTTCCTCCCTTGACCCGAATGTCCTGCTCAGATTAGCCTCGTTATTCTCATAAGGCATCTGGAATGCCATGATGTCCTGATTCTCCAGGAAGCTCGCAGACCAGCGGTTGAAGCTGTACAAATAGGGTCCTGCAATCAGATTGCAGCCTTTACCCCTCAGCAGCTCCAGCTGCGCGAGGTTGTTGACAACGAAGTTCACGTACCCTTTCTCACACAGGACGGAGAGAACTTCCTTAAAGTGCTCCATTCCCCCTTCTGGCAGATAGGGATCGAGCGAGATGAAAAGGTTCCTCCGCCCCGTCGGGAAGAGGGGCTTTTCTTTGGAGTCCTTATGCATGAAGTCATATTCAGTCTCGTTGTTCAGCTCTACGATGATGCGGGCAGGACGGGCAGTCTGCACCAGGTGCGCGTCCTGCGTCGTCGAGACCGCGATGTAAAGGCCTGCCGGGAAATATGAAAGCCCGCCCTTGGGTAGGGGAGTCAGGTCAAGCACGGGCAGCCGCTCGCCCCCGGGCTGACTGCGGAAAGAGGACAAGTCCTCCGGCAGAACGCGCTTGTAGCGCTTGGACATGGACTTGGTCTGCAGGAGGTAGACCTCGTCCCCTACCTGGAATCCGGCAGGTATGTCTATCCAGCGGCGTCCCTTCTCGTCTATTTTGACCAGCCTGACCTTGTGGCTGACCCGGCCCGAGTCATCCCTGCTGTGAATTCGTATACTGTCACCGGGGTCAGGATCGTAGCTGCCGCCGTGAAGGGTCGCCATCTTTATCTGGATTTCCTTAGTAGAAGCGGCGGCTTCCTCCTCATGCTCCTCCCGGGTTGCGTTCCGTATCATATTCAGCTTGCCAAGATATATTCCGGTACCGCCCGCCTGTTTGGGGTTCAGGATTTTTGCACCTGCGCCTTCCACACCTTCCTTCATGTCTTTGAAGCCGTACCAGTAGTTCGTCTTGCTCCGCGCGAAGTCCGTACTGAGGATTCTTTTGCCCTCGGCGACGGCCCCCTTGCGATCCCCCTCCCAGTGGTCCATCACATAGCGGTAAGCCGCCGTAACCGAGCCGACATATTCTGCGCTCTTCATGCGGCCCTCTATTTTGAAGCTGTCTATGCCAATCTTCATCAGGTCGGGAATCTGTTCAATAAGCTGCAGGTCACAGGGGGAGAAATAGTAGCCTGTCTCCTCAGAACCGTGGCTTTCCGCAGTGTAAAGCCTGCGGCATGCCTGAGTACATTCGCCCCTGTTCGCGGACTTGCCGCCGAGGAAGCTGGAGAAGAGGCAGAGGCCGCTCTCGCTGACGCAGAGGGCTCCGTGGACAAAGACCTCAAGTTCCGCTTTGGTGCGTTCCTTGACGGACTGCAATTCATCAAGGCCCAGCTCGCGGGCAAGGACGACCCGCTTGAGTCCCTCCTTGACAAGGAGGTTCGCCGCCTCCGCGCTCTCGACGTTCATCTGAGTGGAGGCATGCAGTTCCAGCTGGGGAAAGAACTCCTGGCACATCCTGACCACGCCGAAATCCTGCACGATAAGACCGTCCGGCCCGATATTATTCAGGTAGTTCAGGAAGCGGTAAAGTCGCTCCGTCTCTTTCTCCTCGGCGACGGTGTTCACCGTGACGTATATTTTCTTTCCCATCCGGTGCAGGCTCTTCACCGCTCCTTCGAACTCCCTCCATGAGAAATTCGACGAGCGCATCCTCGCGTTGAAGCTCTTGAGACCGAGGTAAACCGCGTCGGCTCCCTCGCCTATGGCGGCATCAAGAGCCTCCACGTTGCCCGCAGGCGCTAATAGTTCTGTCATTTACGGTTAATTACTCTCGTTGTCCTCATCCGATGCGACCTTGTCAATCGCAACCACATAATCCGGCTCTGTCACGTCCACGACCTTGACCCCGGATGACCCGCGTCCCTGCACGCTTATGACATCAGCCTTGACCCTGAGGGAAGTCCCCTGGCTGGTAATGCATATCACGGAGTCACTGTCGGCCACGGTCAGCGCGCCGATAATCTCGCCCTTGCCGTCCACGTTGCCGAAGACCCGCTGCCCGCCGGTTCCGCGTCCGTGCGGGGAGAACTCGCTGAACTCCACGCGCTTTCCCGTCCCCTTCTCCGTCACGACGAGAATCTTGGATCCTTCAGTGACAGGAATGGCGGCACACAGCTCGTCGCCCTCGGACAGCTTCATGCCCGCGACACCACGGCTCGCACGCCCCATCGCACGGACTTCCTCTTCGCTGATGCGGAGAGCCTGACCGCGGCGGCTCACCAGGAGCAGCTCCTGCTTTCCCGTCGTAAGGATGCCGCTGACGAGGGAGTCCCCCTCATCCAGACGGACAGCCTGCATTCCCCTCGTCTTCGCATTGCGGAATTCTGTCGTTGACGTTTTCTTCACGACGCCCGCCGCGGTCGCCATGAAAAGATACTGATCGTCGGAAATATCCTTGGTGCCGACAAGGGTCGTTATCTCCTCGTTCGCCGTCACCTGGAGCAGGCTCTTTATGTGGCTGCCACGGCTCGTCTTGCTGGACTCGGGAATTTCGTGAACCTTCACCCAGTATGCTTTTCCCATGTTCGTCAGGAACATCACGTAGTCATGGGTGGAGCCGACGAACATTCCCTTGATGTAGTCATCGTCAACCAGCTTGGCGGAAATCGTCCCCTTGCCGCCCCGTCCCTGGCTCTTGTACTGGGTCAGCGGGACGCGCTTGATGTAGCCGAGCTTGGACATGAGGACAACCATGTCCTCCTCTTTTATCATGTCCTCGACGTTGATCTCTTCCACCTCGCCCGCAACGATTTCGGTCCGCCGGTCGTCGCCGTACTTCTCGGCGATCTCGTTGGTCTCGTCCCTGACTATCGCAAGGATCTTCTCGTGGTGGGCAAGCAGGTCTTCCAGGTGGGCAATGAGTTCCTTGAGCGCCGCCATCTCCTTGCGCAGCTCGTCGATCGACAGGTTGGTCAGCCGCTTGAGCTGCATGTCGACGATGGCCTGGGCCTGGATGTCGTCAAAGCCGAAGCGCTGCATGAGCCCGGCCTTGGCCTCCTTCTCGTCCCGGCTGCCGCGTATGATGCGGATGACCTCGTCAATTGCGTCCACGGCAATGATCAGGGCCTCGAGGATGTGCTCGCGGGCCTTAGCCTTCTTCAGGTCAAACTCCGTCCTCCGGGTCACGGCGCGGTCGCGGTGCTCGACAAAGAGCTGCACCAGCTGCTTGAGGTTCAGGACCTGGGGCCTGCCTTCCACGAGGGCCAGGTTTATCACGCCGAAGGTCGCCTGGAGAGGAGTCTTCATAAAGAGGTTGTTCACGACGACCTTGGTCACCGCACCACGCTTGAGGTCTATGACGATTCGCATGCCCACGCGGTCGCTGGACTCGTCGTTGACGCCGGAGATCCCCTCCAGCACCCCGTCGCGCACGTATTCCTTGATCTTCTTGACAAGCTCGCCGGTGTTGGTCTGATAGGGGACCTCCGTGAACACGATGGACTCCGCCCCGTTCTTGGCGACTGCTATTGTGAAGCGGCCGCGCATGAGGACCTTGCCGCGCCCGGTGCGGAAGGCGTCCTTGATTCCCTTACGGCCAAATATGATGCCGCCCGTCGGGAAGTCAGGACCCTTGATATGGGTCATCAGTTCGTCTATCGAAATGTCAGGATTAGCTATGTAGGCTGCGACGGCGGCCGCTATCTCACGCAGGTTGTGGGGCGGCATGTTCGTCGCCATACCGACCGCAATTCCGTTGGAACCGTTGGCAAGCAGGAAGGGAAACTTGGCGGGAAGAACCGTAGGCTCTTTGGTCGTCTCGTCAAAGTTCGGGATGAAGTCAACGGTGTCCTTGTCTATGTCCGCCGTCATCTCCTCGGCAAGCCGGGCCATCTTGGCCTCGGTGTAACGGTAGGCAGCCGGCGGGTCTCCGGCGATCGTACCGAAGTTTCCCTGCGGGGTAATGAGCGGATAGCGCTCGGAGAAGTCCTGCCCCAGGCGGACAAGGGCATCGTAGACGGAAGCATCTCCGTGGGGGTGGTACTTTCCCAGCACGTCTCCGACTATCTTGGCACACTTGCGCGTCGGGCCGGAATAGTGCAGGCCCAGTTCGTCCATCGCATACAGAATACGGCGGTGCACGGGCTTGAGTCCATCGCGAACGTCAGGCAGGGCACGGCTCACGATGACCGACATGGAGTAGTCTATGTAGGCCTTCTTTATCTCCTGGTCAATCGGCTGGATTATCAGCGTCCCCCCCTCCGGGGTCTTAATCTCGTTTTCCAAAGCAGTTTTTCCTATAGAAATTTGAGAAAATCATAGCATACTATGGAAAAAAAGTCCATTCCCTGCAAAAAATCCCTAAAGCCCCGTTCCGAATCAGCCGAAAGACTTGACCTTTTGCCCCCAAAACTGCATAATGTCCTTTATGGCAAGGGAACATAGGGCAGACGAACGCTATGAGGATTTCGGCAGGGTAGATGCCGAAGATTTGTGCAGCCTTCCGGGAATTCTGGACGATATCAGTATGAAAGGCTGCAAGGTTCATTTCCCCGTTCCCGTCGCGCTGGACATGGACAGCCAGTACAAGCTGGACATCCGCCTCCCTCAGCAGGGGGCTACGCCACTCCGCCTTATCTGCAATCCCCAGTGGAAAAAAATAAATGACAGCGAGACTGAGATAGGGTTCCGCTTCATGCGGTCCCCGGACACCCCCAGACTTGTCTCGTACATAGGCGAGAAACAGGGTGAGATGGAGGACGACAGCATATACAGCATGATTATAGGCAATAAAGCCGTGTTCGTCGGCTGAGTCCTTTCTTACCACACAATCATCCACATGTCATACACGATTCAAGAGGCAGGGGGCGAGGCATTTCTCCCTTTCCCGGACATGAAGGGAATGCTTGAGACGGAATTTGAGGAGCGGTTCGGCATCGCAGTCGCTTCTCTCAGAAAATCCGGCTCAGCCTCTGATTACGGAGATGTAATCACAATCAGTCAGGACGCCCTTCCGGAAGGACTTTCCCTCCCCTACTGGTGTCGCGACCGGATGGAAAAACCCCTGCTCATCCAGTTCGATTCAGTAAAAGATGCGTCCGATGCCCTTAGAAGCCTGGGCAGGTCATGGGCACCATACAGCCACACACTGTTCAGACGGACAGCCCTGATACAGGACAAACTGCCCCGCGTCAACCTCAAGGAAAAGGCATTTCCCTTCTCCATCCCGTCATCGCCGATAGGCCTGTACACGCTGACCGGCGAGAACACGATGCTGGCCTCCGCCCTGACGAGCAGCCCCCTGCCCGCCGGGACGCTTGCCTTCAAGGAAGACCACGAGAATCCGCCGAGCCGGGCCTACCTCAAGATCCAGGAAGCCCTGTGCGAAGCGGCATTCAGCTTCGGCGTTTCCCTGCCCGGTCCGGGGGCCAGGTGCTTTGACGCGGGGGCCTGCCCCGGTGGTTGGACCTGGGTTCTGACCCAGCTCGGCGCAGACGTACTCGCGGTGGACAGGTCTCCGCTTGACGACCGGCTCATGGCGCATCCGAAGGTCCAGTTCATGAGGCACGATGCCTTTACCCTTTCCCCGGAAGAGCTGGGAAAATTCGACTGGGTTTTCTCCGACGTGATATGCTATCCCGACCGCCTGCTGGGCTGGGTGGAAAAATGGCTTGCAAGCGGCATGACACGGAACATGATCTGCACGATAAAGATGCAGGGGAACGTGGACTGGGAACTAGTCTCCCGCTTTGCCGCAATCCCGAACAGCCGGGTCCTTCACCTGAACTACAACAAGCATGAGCTGACGTTCATCAGCTGCCAGTAAGAGGACGGGACGATGCTTTTCAACAGCCTTCAGTTCCTTGCATTCTTTCCCGCAGTCACCCTGCTCTACTTTAT
>CADBRC010000061.1 GCA_902796985.1 uncultured Spirochaetaceae bacterium | reverse complement strand
TTGTCCCGCAATCCTTCTTCCGTAGAAGCCATACATCTGGATGCTCATCTAATCCTCCTGCAATCCTTTTGTGTTCTTATATTTGGCAAGGCACTCGTGCAGTGCCCCGCGCAGTTCCGTGGTTTGGTCAAAGAGCCCCTTCATCGCCAGGTACAGCTCGTTTTCGTCGCTGACGTCCTTCACAGTGGCGGCTGGCGGGGGCAGATTTCCGTACTTGAGCCTGGAATATGTCGGCGATGTTCGGGCTGCAAAGCCCTTGCTCCGCAGCAAGTCCATGAACTCCTGCCTCCTCTCCGCCTCGGTGACCGGCCCCGCTTCCACTTTGAGCGAAAGCTTCCCTGCCGTTCCGTCCGTGTTTTCCAGAAAAAAGAAGTAGCCGCAGACGCTTCCCCTGCGCCAGTCACCATCCCTTCCCCCCGTACTTTCAAGCAGCCGTCCGTCGCTGAAGAAGAAGTTCCGCCGGTCGTGCTTCAGCTCGCTCAGCTTTGCGTCAGAACCCTGGCGGTTGTATTCTTCGATGAACTTCCTCCCCGCGAGCGCGATGTCACAGTCCACATTCTTCCCTATATATGAGATGCTTTCTTCATAGCTCCGGCATATCTGCACCGCAAGGCTGCCTTTCGCTTTCTCTTGCAGCAGCTTGACGGCATCCTTGTTGGCGGCGTACACTTTCTGGGCGAGCTCCTGGTTCTCCGTGTCAAGGCAGCACAGCTCTTCCAATGTCGCAAGGTAGCTGCCGATGAAGGAGCGCGCGGGGCCGTCCAGCTTTCTGACCCTCTGCACTGCCATGAGCTTCCTGAGGATTTCCACGATTTGCGCATAGGTCATGTGGCAGTAGCCTTCCTCGTCCGGCTCGTCGTCCACGTCCAGCGTCAAGTACACGGGGATTACATGGGTCGTGGACGGCTCCTTCCTCGCAACGGACTCCGCATGTTTCAGGTAATCTTTCAGCTGATTGACTCTTTGCCTGGAATACACCTTGTTCTCGATTATGATGATGAACGTTTCCGCACCGGTCTTTGAAAGGTAGTCGCATCGAATCTGCAGGTCCACCGCCTTTTTGCCATCCGACTCAGCCTCCCTCTCGACGGTTACCGCAGGGTGTTCCGGGCCCGCAAGGAGCCTTTCTGCCAGATGCAGGGCATGGCTTCCCGTTTCAGATTCCGGGTCAAAACTGTCTGCCATGGCGAGGGCGAACTGCCCGAGGAAGTCAAAGCCCATGCCGTGCGAGCCGTCCGGGTTCAGAAGCCATGCGAACATGTTCGAGTGACGTATTTCGTATCCCTTTAGCTTGAGTACGGAGAAGGGGTTGAAGCAGGTCAGCCGCTCATGGAGCAGCAGGAAGTCCTCGTCGGCCGCAAGCCGGAGCAGGGCTTTTTTCATCGTCGGGTTTTCCGTCATTATGCGTCCTCCTCAGTTTTCTGGCGGTATCGCTGGGCGGCATGCGGACGGGAGAATCCCGGTGCGATGCCCTTGGGGTGAGAAGAATCGTTCTGTGAATGGAATGTAAAGCGGCCTTGGACTAAACCGCCGTGAAAGCCCCTGTGACTGGGCGTGCGTAAGACTGGCTGCGGACTGCCGGATGCCGCAGCGGGCATAGTGGTGGCCTTCGCCAATTCGCCAATTCGCCAATTCGCCAATTCGCCAATTCAATTATGAGGCGCGCGTTGAGTTTGTCAAGTACTTTTGAGCGAATTCTGCACATTTTTTTCATCTTTTTTTCCACTATTCCGCCTGTCCTCCGTTCGCCCGGTGGAGGCGGGAATAGTTCTATTGTAACACAGCTTTCAATCCAAAACTAGAGTACAACGCACGGAATTTTAGTGCGTTGGCAGAAATTCCGAAAAAATCTTCGCTCGAATTTGACAATCCTGCCTGTCAGAGACAGATGTATATACCGACGACCTGCGGGCGGGCACGCTGCCCTCCCCGCTGTGTATAAATCTATACTCTCTGGAGGAGAAAGGTATGGGAAAGAAGAAGAGTCCAGAGGCTTCATCCTTATCGAAGACTGGCAACGAAAACTACACGTCAACAGGCGGTACAACGACGAATCGTTTTTACAAAGACAGGCTGTTCAAGGCCGTCTTCGGTCAGGCCAACCGGCAGAGCGCATGGTGGCGGCTGGACCTGTACAATGCGCTTAAC
>CADBRC010000060.1 GCA_902796985.1 uncultured Spirochaetaceae bacterium | reverse complement strand
CGAGCAGGCCCGCCCGGCACAGGATGACGGAAACTAGGCACGAGGCCAGCCCCAGCGCGGGAGGAAGCCAGTCGCCCGAGGCCTTCACCTGCGAGAAGAGGATGATGACGAAGAGCGAGGTCAGGGCGAAGTCCACCCCGTTCAGGTAATCGGAAAGCCCGTATGCGGCGAGGAAGGAGCATGCGACCGCGCCGAGCACGCAGCCCGCCGTCCAGTAGATGAAGTCCAGGAGCCCTATCCAGCCCATGAAGGGGCCGGCGGGGACTCCGGGCGGAATGTCGGTGGACGTGAGGACCGCGTAGGTCTCGTCGGTCAGCGTGAACACGATGGGGAGCTTCCACCGGCCGGTCCCCTTGGACTTCTCTATGAGGGAAAGCCCGTAGACGATGTGCCGGATGTTGACGAAGAACTCGGTGACGACAATTTCCAGCACCCCTGCCCCTGCCCCTAGGAGGCCGGCGGCGACGTACTGGCCCGCCCCGGAGTACATGACGAGGCTCATGAACAGGCTCATCCACCAGGGATAGCCCGCCTGGACGATCATGACGCCGAAGGGAATGCCTATCGCAATGTAGCCGAAGAAGATGGGGGCCGTTACCTTCCGGCACTGCCGCAGAATGTATGCGTCCATAACGTGACCGGGCAGCCGCTAGCTGCGGATGGACCCCATCCTCATGCGGCGCTCCCTCGTGTCCTCAAGCAGGGCCTTGAGTCCCTCGGAGTCGCTGCCGTCTATCAGATTGCGGAACTCGGTCATCTTGCCGACAAAGCGGTCAATGTGATCCACAAGCTTCTCCTTGTTGGAGATGAACAGCTCCGTCCACAGGGGGGCGTTTATCATCGCGATGCGGGTCAAATCCTCAAAGCTGCCCCCGCCGAAGGCCGTTATCCCCTCGTCGCCCGCGCTCTCTACAAGGGCCGATGCAATGACGTGGCAGAGCTGGGAAGTGAAGCCGATCTTGTAGTCGTGGGTCTGGCAGTCGGTCTCCGTTATGCGGGTAAATCCCATCGCCGTCACGAGGTCACGCATCAGCTGCAGGTCCTCTTCTTTGTTGAAGGGCTGGGGAATCAGGATGTAGTTGTGCCTGACGAAGAACTTCGCACTGGAGGCGGCGTAGCCTTCCTTCTCGCCCCCCGCCATCGGGTGCCCGATGATGAAGTCCACGTCCGGGCGGAGCAGGTCGGGAAGGCTTGCCTCAAAAATTCCCTTCACCCCGCTGATGTCCGTGACGATTGCCCCGGACTTGAACGCGTCCTTGTTTGCCTGAAGGAAGTCCAGCGTTGCATGAGGATACAGGCAGATGTAGACGACATCGCACTCAGGCAGCATGTCGCGCACTTTGTCGCTCGTGAAGGTCTGGTCAACGACACCTTCCGCCATCGCCTGGGAAAGGCATGCCGTGCTCCTGTTGCAGGCAAGCACGCGGCCTTTGGCTCCGTTCATGGAAAGCAGGTTCTCCCGTATCGCCTTGGCGAGGGAGCCGCCCATTATTCCCAGACCAACGATGCCGTACGTCAGATCCTGCAGGCGCCTCATATCGTCCTCCCCTCCACGGCGGCGTACTTGGCAAGCCTGCCGCAAAGGTCTTCAAACTCCGAAGGCCGCAGCTGCTGGGACGCGTCGCTCAGGGCCTTCTCCGGGTTGCAGTGGACTTCGATTTCAAGGCCGTCCGCCCCCGCGGCGACCGCGGACTGAGCGAGCACGGGAACCATCCAGCGGATGCCGCAGGCATGGCTCGGGTCGGCGACGACCGGCAGGTGGGAGACCTTGTGCAGGTAGGGAATCGCGCTCAGGTCCAGACAGTTCCTCGTGTAGCCGTCGTAGGTGCGAATGCCCCGCTCGCAGAGGATGACGTTCTCGTTCCCGTTCGCCATGATGTATTCCGCGCTCATCAAAAGCTCGTTGATCGTACCGGAAAGCCCCCGCTTGAGCAGGATGGGCTTGCCGGCCTTGCCCAGCTCCTTGAGCAGGTCGAAGTTCTGGAAGTTCCTCGCCCCCACCTGAATCAAATCCACATCGCCAAAGTGCTCCAGCTCCGAGGCCGCCATGAGCTCGGTGCAGATCGGAAGCCCCGTCTCCTTCTTTGCGAGCGAAAGGATGCGGAGGCCCTCCTTGCCCATTCCCTGAAAGCTGTAGGGAGAGGTGCGGGGCTTGTAGGCACCGCCGCGCAGGATTCTTGCACCCGCCTTCTTGACTGCCCGTGCCGCATCCAGAAGCTGCGGCTCGCTTTCCACCGAGCAGGGCCCCGCGATGATGGCGACGCTCTTGCCGTCACCGATGACGCAGGGGGTCACGCCCGCCTGGCCTCCGCCGACCGTGACGGCGGTGTTCTCCGGATGGAATGACCGGCTGGCCATCTTGTAGGGGGCGGAGACCCGTTCTGCGCTCTCCACGACATCGCTGGCAAGCAGGTCCTCCGGGTCTATCTTGGACGTGTCGCCGAGCAGGCCGACAATCGTCTTGTCAACGCCCTTCGAGATGTGGACGCCGAAGCCCCGCTTCTTCACCCCTTCCAGGAAGGAATCAAGCTCGGCTTCCTGCACGCCCTTTTTCAAAACGATAATCATAACAAAACTCCTGTATGCAGCGTATGCGGCAAAAAAAAGGGCCTTCCTCTGCGGAAAGCCCTTGCATTACCAAATCAATCAGTAAACACAACCTGCGCCTAAAGCAAGGCGCGTGACCTCCGCCGGAAACCGAGAAAAGCAAAAAAGCCCACGTAAAGGTAGGCCAGCGTAGAGGAATTGATAATCTCGGCCCAACGGGCAGTGTGTTTCATGGGCGACAGTATAGAGAAAAACAACGGGACTGTCAAGAAGCGGGAAAGCCTGCAGCAAGTTCCCCTCGAGATTCCCTCAATTTCCGCCGTGGAAGAGGGCGTACGCGTCTATGCCGTTTATGACCGTCCCCTCAGGATAAGCCTTGAGCAGGTTGGCCCGCCCATCCACCAGATGGCGGCTCGTTATGCCGTACTTGACGGAAAGCTCCGCTTCCATCAGGGCAGCGTAGTGGTCGGCCAGGCGGACCAGACGGCCGTCCACGGGGCGGAAGGAGTCCTCGTTGTAGCGGGCGTTCAGTTCCTTCCAGTCCACGTGAACCGCGTGTCCCTCCAGCATGACCCGGTTGGAGAACTCGTCATTGGTGAAATACAAAACCTCGTCCCTGTAGAAGTCGTCCATGAGGGGGACCAGCTCCTGCGCGACGATGAGGTCCTCTATGTTCTTCACCACGTTGGGAAGGGCCGACGTCGCCTGCTTGACGGGCGAGATGATGTCCCGCGTCACGGATTCGGGCAGGTCGTGGAAGAGGGCGGAGAAGAAATTGTTGTAGAACCTGCACGCACACATCTTCTCGCCGGTCTCCCGTTCCAGAAGCAGGGTCAGGACGGCGACGAAGAAGCTGTGGCCCAGCACCGAAGTCTTCGGCACCCGGGGGGTCTGGTTCCACCGCGTCTGGAAGCGCAGCTGCTCTATCCGCATCAGGAACTCGAATGGCTTCTGCCGGGTTATCAGCATCTGCAGGCCGCGCAGGTCCAGGTACTGCTGCAGGTCGGCGTTTATCTGCGTGCGTATGCTCTCCAGACGGGCGGCCTCGTTGACGGGGCTTATCATCTCCAGTTCACGGAGCGTAGAATACTTGTGGGCGGCGCGGAAAATGCGGGCAGTCTCTTCCTGCCCGGCTGCGAAGGGAATCGTTCCGCTCATGTTGCCTATGTAGACAGTGAAACGCTTGAACAGCTCCCTGTCGTCCATGAGCTTCTTGTACTGCTCCAGGACCCACTCGTTGAGCTTTATGAATTCGTCAGGATATTCCGTCTTGATAAGCCGCTGGACGGGGCTCTTTATGTCGCAGAGGGCAATCTTGCGCAGGAGGTCAAAGAGGGAGGCATAGATCATCCACTCCCAGTCAACCTTTACCCCCCGCTCCTCCTCGTACTTGCCGATGATGTAGGCGCTGAACATCTTCTCCGCGTCCTTGTCCATCTCCACGATGTCAAAGGGGCGCACGAGGTCATTCCAGCGTACAATGGAAAAGCCCTCAAAAATCTTGAGGGCAAGGTTCCTGTTCATTTGCTCGCGCCGGACTTCATGTCGGCATCGAGCTTGTTCTTCCAGACGACGGCCTTCTTCTTGATTTCCTCGGAAGCCTCGTTGTCACTCAGGGCCATCGCGACCCGGCGGGCGGCAATCAGCAGGTTGACCGCCTGCTTCATGTCGTCGGCGCGGCGGCTTCCCAGCTCGTACTTGTCGCGGTAGTCCATCGCGCTGTCGTCCAGCAGCTTGCGGATCAGGCGGATGTACAGGACGGAGGTCTCGTAGTTCTCGGAATTGGGGTCAAAGTTGTCCTTGGCCGCCTGCTTCATGTCCAGCAGGTTCTTTGCAATGACGACGAAGCGGCCCCGGATTTCAACGAAGGTCCACTTCCACTTGGAGTTATCGCCGAAGGCGTCTGCAAGCAGCTTTATCGTCAGCCCGAACTTGCGGACCAGATAGTAGCGCTGCTTTATCGGGATACTGGCAATCGCGGCGAGCTTGGGCTCAAGGTCTGCGTAGGGGCAGTCCACATAGTTGGAAACCACGTCCTCCATGTAGATGAGGGCCTTGTAGATTATCTTGCGCGCGTCATTAAGCGCATCGTTGTTCTTGAAGTTGAGAATGTTCACGGACAGGGTATTCTGCGCCATGTACAAAGAGGAAAGGGAGAGCATCATGTCGGCAAGGGCCAGCTTCTTTATCTCTGCCCCGTCCGGATTCGTCTTGATATCGGCGTTCTGAGCCTTCTCCTTGTCCAGAACCGCCTTTATCTGCTCCTTGATGGGTTTGCAGCGGTCGCTGAACTCGGTCCTCTTCTCATTACTTGTTGCCATCACAAACCTCCGTATTTATGAAGCATGGCAGCGGCATGCTCAAGCGACTGCTGTGAGTCGCTGTCGCCCGAGAGCATCCTTGCTATCTCTTTGACGCGCTCCTGCCCACCCACCGGGAACACGTCTGTCGATGTGCTGTCTCCAGCGACATCTTTGGCTATCTTTATCTGATTATCGGCAAAAACCGCAATACTTGCAAGGTGCGTTATGCACAAAACCTGTTTGTCCACGGACAATTTCTTCATGTGCTCGCCCAGGGAAACGGCAACTTCTCCGCCTATTCCGGTATCAAT
>CADBRC010000059.1 GCA_902796985.1 uncultured Spirochaetaceae bacterium | reverse complement strand
CGGGCGTTCTGGATGCCGGATGCCCAAATGCCGGATGCCCGGCGGATGTACGCAGGAGGTTCGCCGGCTGCCCGGAGGCGGAAACGGGAGGGAAACGAAAAGAGGGAATACACAAAAATCGAAATTCGTGCTATACTGTTCCAGATGGAACGACGCCCGCGCAGCAAGCCAGAGCAGAACACCCCCAAACGCAGCCATTCCCGGCACTTAGGCTGGCTCCTTATCGTCATGAACGTGATAGACATCCTTGTTGTTACGCTCCTGTGCTTCTGGCAGGGGCGGAAGGAATTCCTCCGCAGCAAGGCGGAAGCGGAGGCTTCGTTCCTGTCCATGGTGGAAAGCTTCAGCCTCTTCTCGGGCGGCGACATGATGGGCCAGCAGATGTCGGTCGTCAACTGGACCCGCTACATAGAGCAGAACGGGATGGACCTGGACCAGGCCCTGATTTTCCTGTCCAACGTGTCTTCCGCGTCCAACATCCACCTGCACCTTATCCGGGCGAGCGACCTGCGGGGCTACTGCGCCGACGTGCGGCACCAGAACATGGAAGAGCAGCCTGCCACTTCCGGGGGGCATCCCGCGCAGCTGGGCGTGCCCGTCTACCGGGAGCTGGACTACCGCTCCGAGGCCTCTGCATTCGCCTCCGTCCTTCCGTCCATAATATCCCCTCCCGAGAGGGTCACTGAAATCCTCCTGACTCCGATGTTCTCCAGCGAAGGCTCCGGGGAGAGGAGGCTTGCCTTCTGCGGCCCCGTCATGATCAGGGAGAAGGAGGGCAGGACCCGCTATATCATCCTGAAGCTGATCAGCGCGGAGGAGCTCGCTTCCATGTGGAAGCTTCCGGACTCTTACCGGATGGCGGACCTGATGCTGCTGGACAGGCACGGCGAGTACCTGCTGCGGGGAAGGACGGGAGGAAGCGTCTCCAACTTCTGGGACTACATCAGGACGGAGTACGGGCTGAGCTACTACGACATCGGCAAGATTCAGGGCAGGTTCGTCAGGCCGGGTGCAAACCTGGCGGAGCTGAAGACGCGGGACGGCCGGACGGTCTACTATGCCGGCTGCGCCACCGGGCTTGCGGGGAACCAGACCTTCGTGGTCAGCCTGCGGCAGGAGGACATAATCAGGAGTTCGGTCAACTACCGGCTTGCCGTCATCGTCCTTGCGGGCATGCTGTGCGTGTTCTTCCTGGACGGAAGCTTCCTCTTCCATACCAACAGGAAGCTCCGCGAGAGTGCTGAGCGGGCGGAGAAGGAGAGCAAGTTCAAGACGGAATTCCTTTCTTCGATGAGCCACGACATCCGTACCCCGATGAATGCCATAATGGGCCTTTCCAAGATAATGCGGCACTGCTGGGGCGACGAAGCCAAGATGCTGGACTGTCTGGGCAAGGTGGAGGTCTCCGGCCGGCACCTGCTCATGCTGATAAACGACGTGCTCGACATTTCCAAGATAGAGTCCGAGGGGGTCGTTCTTTCGCCCGCCACCTTCAGCCTGAATTCCCTTGTCGATGAGATACAGACGCTGAACGAGACCCAGAGCCGGGAGAAGGGGATTACGATGGCCTTCAGGAAGGAGGGCATTGACCGGGACCTGCTCGTCGCCGACGAGCTCCGCCTGAAGCAGATATTCATGAACCTTCTTTCCAACGCAATAAAGTATACTCCCGAGGGCGGCCGCGTCGATGTTGCCGTCACCGAGTCCCCCTCCCCCTCCGCAAACCGCCGCCAGGTCCGCTACGTTGTCCGCGACACCGGTCTGGGGATGAGCGAAGACTTCATGAAGACGATGTATCAGGCTTTCTCCCGCGAGGTGGATACCCGCGTCAACAAGATTCCCGGCACCGGGCTGGGCCTTGCCATCGTCAAGCAGCTTGTGGACATGATGGGCGGCAGGATAGACTGCCAGAGCATGATCGGCAAGGGGACGACCTTCACCGTGGATCTGGACCTGCCCGTCGCGCAGGTCACGGGCGGCAAGGAGGACGAGAAGGAGGACTGGAAGGAGGACTTCATCAAGGGTGCGACCCTCCTTGTCGCGGAGGACAACGACATCAACTGGGAGATAGAGAAGGAGCTTCTGTCCTACAAGGGAATAGAGTGCGAACGGGCGGAAGACGGCAAAATCTGTGTGGAAAAGCTCGAGGCGGCCCCGAACGGGACTTATGCCGCCATCCTGATGGACATGCAGATGCCCGTGATGGACGGGATGACTGCGACAAAGGCTATCCGTGCCCTGAAGGACCCCGGGAAAAGCGGGATCCCCATCGTGGCGGTGACTGCCAATGCCTTTGTGGACGACGTGCGGGCCTGTCTGGCTGCGGGCATGGACGCCCACGTCTGCAAGCCCGTCAGCGTCGAGAGCGTCATAAAGGCCCTCCGCTCGGTCATGCGCAGGAAATAGGCCGGGGGCCGGGGAAGTAAAGGCGGGCCGGGGCCTGCGGGCTGTGGCCCGAACCGGGGGTTATGGCCCGAACCGGGGACTGTGGCCCGAACGGGCGAAAATTTGCCGGCCTGAATCGTGGGGGTTGAGCCCGGTGAAAGGCCCGCGGGGCCCGGGTTTCAGCTTCTAGGCCCGAAGGAGGGCGACCAGGCCGTCCTCCTGACCGGTGAAGGGATTCTTGTCAAAATCTGCAAAAAGTTCTATGGAAGAGAAGCCTGCCTTCTCTGCGAGTTCCTTGAACTGCGTGCTTCCCAGCGGGTAGGCCCGCTCGTCTTCGGTGACGGGCAGGACCTTGCCGTTGCCCGTTTCCAGATTCTGCTTGATGAAGCACATGCCGTCTTCCTGCCGCCACAGTTCGGTGAACAGGCTCGCACGGAGGCTCGCGCGCGTGGGCAGCTGCTGCATGGGGATGCCCTTCTGCATTATGTCGAAGTTGGGAAGGCTGACGACGAAGCTGCCGCCCTCGGTCATGAGGCTGCGTACGTCCTGGAAGAACTTCTGGAGCAGCATCTCATCGTATATCATCATTATGCGGTCGTCCAGTATGGAGACGATGTTGTAGAAGGACTTGCCCAGGAAGCGGGACATGTCCAGATAGTCCATCTGGAAGAAGCGGATGGACATGAGCTGGTTGCGCTTGCGCATGTTGGCGGCGTGGAGCAGGTCGGCGTGGGACTCTATGCCCGTCACGTCGAATCCCTCCCGGGCGAGGATGCTCTCGAACACGCCGGTCCCGCACTCAAGGCTGAGAATCTTCACGGGGTCGGGATAGTTTTTTACCAATTCGTCGTAGAACCTCTTCTGGGCCGTCGTTACAGGAAACAGCTCGTCATAATATTCCACTATATTTTGTATTGAGTACATACAGACATTATAAGGCGGTGCGGGGCTTTTTGCAACGATTTTTTTACGGGGCTTTTGTGTGTGCGGGCGCGGGAGGGAAGCGGGGAAAGCCTGGGGCCGGGACGGATTTTTGCCGG
>CADBRC010000058.1 GCA_902796985.1 uncultured Spirochaetaceae bacterium | reverse complement strand
TCCCGTGCCATCAGGTTCAGCAGGGGCAGAAGGACGTTCTCGTAGACAGTGCAGGCGGGGAAAAGACAGGGATCCTGAAAGAGGAAGGAGATGTGGGGGAAAGCATTCCATTCTCCGAAGCTGACCCCGCCGGAGAAGTCCCCGTCATCAGGACGGAGAAGTGAGGCCACAAAACAGAGAGGGGTCGTCTTACCCGCCCCGCTCGGTGCGATAAGCGCGGTACTTCTCCCTGCCTCAAAACCGATGGAGAAGCCCTTGTACAGGACCTTGCCGGAACGCACGGCGGAAAAGCCGTCCAGCTCTATACGGGGGGACAGCCCGATTTTTCTTTGTCCAGCCCTGGCTGCGCCCCCGGCCTCAACAGGGATGTCCAGCGTATCCTGCAGTTCTACCGCCCGGGAGGGAACCAGTCTCTGTCGTTCCCGCTTCCGCCCGGCAAGCCAGTCCAGCAAAACAGCCAGCCCCCGCTCGAACAAAAAGCTGAGGATAACGATGGCAAGGGTCACCGCAAGCAGGTCCGCGCTCTCCAGGTGTACCTGGGCCGTATAGAGCAGCTGGCCCGCCCCCCGCCTGGGCAGGGACAGAACTTCACCGGCAGCAACGACCTTCCATATCATGCCGAACGAGGAAAGCGAGCCGCTGCGGACGAACGGCAGCAGGCAGGGCAGCGTCACCCGTCGAAACACCTGCCCCGCTGTCAGTCTGTATGCAGAAGCAGCATCCAAAAGCTCCCGGGGGATGGCGGCAAAGCCCGTAGCAACGGCCGTCAGCATCACCGGAAGGGCCATCACAACGGCGACAAAGACCGGAACGGAGGATGACCCGAGCCAAAATAAAGCAATCAGTATGAAAGAAACAACTGGTACTGAACGAACGGCAGTCAATAATACGGAGAAAAGCTCACGGATCCTCCGGAATTGCCCGCAGACAAGGCCAAGGACGTTTCCAAAAGCAAAGCTTATGGTGAAAGCAATGAATACCCTCCCCATCGTTGCCCCGATGTGTCGGTAAAAGTCCGCCGTTCCGCAGAGGGAGCCGAGGCGGGACAGTACGGCAAAGGGGCCGGGCACGATCAGGGGGGCTCGTGCCGCCATCGCAAGCAGCTGCCAGCACGAAATAAAAAGGAAGAAGGAAAGAAGATAGGTCAGGAAGCCGGGTTTCTTCCCTCCGGCAGCATTCGTTTTTCCCACGGTATCAGACTTCCAGTGCTTTTTTCAGAAGTAGAAGGCATTGTCAGGCAGGGATCCGCCGATTGACTCCGGTGCAAAGGACAGGAACAGGGAAAGGAGCTTCTCCATGTCACCCCGCCCTTTCTTCGCAGGAATCCACACGTAGCCAGCGTTCGGGATGGAAGCCGCAGCGACCTCGGCCTTGAGGCCGAGCGTGTGCTTTTCCACCAATGTGCCCGCTTCCTGAGGATGCGCGACAGTCCAGTCAGTCGCCTTTTTGTAGGAATCCAGGAACTTCTGGACAATGGCCGGATGCTGCCGTGCGAAGTCTGCCCGGCAGACCATGACGGTCATCGGGTAACTGCCGCCCCCCTGTTTTTCACCGTAGAGCTTCTGAATATTCAGCGAGCGGCGGACGGATGCGGACTTTGACGCTGCGACCGTAGCAAAAGGTTCCGGAACAAGGGCATAGTGTATCTTTCCGGAAACAAGAGCGGCCGCAAGATCGGCAGTCTGTATGGAATAATCGCACTGCACGTTGATACCCTCCGTCAGGGAGCGGAAGACATACTCCGGGGTCGCACCCTGCCCTGCCACAGCAACGGTCTTGCCTGCCAGTCCTTCAAGGGAGGAGAGCTTCGGGTCATCCGACAGGAGATAGAGGTTCCCGTTGCCGCTGATTCCCAGCATGACGAGGGCATGGTCTGAGCTGTTGTAGGCTTTTGCAGCTATATTTGGAGGCAAAAAACCTATGTCCACCTCCCCGTTCAGCAGCTTGGGAAGCTCTGCCACCGGGCTGGCATACTGCTGGAACTCAATGGGGGCTCCGTCAAGGACCGCTGCATGTTCATACAGGTACGCAATCGGAATACTGGAAGGTCCGTTCAGGGATGCCACTTTCAGAAACTGAACTTCCAAAGACTCCTCTTCTCCTTTCCGTTTGCTAAATGGAAACAGAAGGGCTGAGCCAAGGAGGACAAACAGTGACACGGTGATCTTTATTCTCAAGCTTTTCATAGCAGTATGAAATTTACCACCCGTAACGGCCTTTTGTCAATCGAAAAAAGAACACCCCCCGGACGGCGGATCCATCCGGGGGGCCAACACATTATATAGGAGGTTTTATGACAGTGTCAGTAAGCCCGCGTTTAGCGCTTCAGGCTCAGAACGGTCTCCAGCATGGAATCACCGGTGATAATCGTCTTGGAGTTAGCCTCAAATCCGCGCTGCGTAACGATCATGTCGGTCAGCTGCTCGGTCAGGTCAACGTTGGACATCTCAAGCGTACCGGACAGGAGCTTTCCCTTGCCCTGGGTGCCGCTCTCGCCGATGTTGGCGGTGCCGCTGTTGATGGACTGAGCGAACATCGTGTCGCCTTCCTTATTCAGTCCGCCCTGGTTGACGAAGCTTGCCATCGCAATCTTTCCGATCGTGCGGGTAGAACCGTTGGAATAGACTCCGGTAATCGTTCCATCCTGTCCAATCGAGAAGTTGTCCAGGTAACCCAGCTTGTATCCATCCTGATAGTTCGCCTTAGTTGACGAAGCGGATGCGCTCTGAGTAATCGTGTTCTGCATGGAGCCGATCGTTCCCAGGTTCAGGTTGAAGGTCTGCCTGTAGGGGTTGCCCGCCTCATCCGGATTGGAGTTGGCGACCGTGTAGGAAGCCTGGAGGATAATCTCGCCCTCC
>CADBRC010000057.1 GCA_902796985.1 uncultured Spirochaetaceae bacterium | reverse complement strand
TCTTGTCTGGTTCAGCCCCCCCCCCAACAGTCCGCTTTTGTGACGACTACGGAGCTCGTTTGTTTATATCGCGGAGGAAAGCATGAAAAGAAAAATCATAACCGCGGCCCTTTGTGCCGCATTGTTTTCAATTACAGCCAATGCGCAGAAGAAGGGCTCAGGAAGCCTTTTCCCGGAAGTCTGGGGCGGCGAGAAGTCGCTTGCCGTCAAGTCAGACTGCATGACGGCCGAGGGCGACTTCAACAAGGACGGCATCAAGGACCTTGCGGTCATCGCCGTGCCCAAGGACCCCGCCTTCATGCGCACCCGAGAGGACGGCTACGTATACAACTTCAACAAGCCCGTGCTGGCGGTATTCCTCGGGCAGAAAAGAGGCAAGCTCAAGCTGCATAAAGAATACAGGAACACGATTCCCGGCGATGACGCAGAGAACGAGGACTGCTTCCATGAGAACGGACTGTCAGTCAACGATGAGGGCGACCTCTGCATCACCGCGGCCGAATTCTATTCGGCGGGCAGCTCCGACTCCCCCAGTTTCGAATATGTCTTCCGCTGGCAGAAGGGCGAATTCTTCTTAATCGCCAGGAACTACGACTCGTTCTCGCGCTATTCGGGCGAAGCCATGAAGGTCAGCGAAAACTACCTGACGCATAAAATACGGACGGTAACCTACAATATGTTTGATGAGGACGTAGAAGAAGAGGAGACATGGGTAGACATACCCAACCTGCCGCCCTACAAGCTCGGCTCGGGGCTGCTCACCGAATTCGAGCCTGAGATTGAACCCGTCGGCTAATTTAGCATGAGGTTTGCCGCCAGGCAAACCTCATAAGCGATGAAGACAAAGGCTACATCGCCGTATAGCCGCCGTCAACAGGCAGATTCACGCCGGTGACGTAGCTGGAAGCGGGGCTTGCAAGGAAAACCGCAGCGCTGTCAAGCTCGCCTTCCTTGCCGTAACGCTCCAGCGGAATCATCGTCCGCGCATTCTGCTGGAAAAAGTCAGAGTCCAGCGTCTCGCGGGTCAGGTCCGTATAGAAGTAGCCCGGGCAGATCGCATTTACCGTAATGCCGTATTTACCCCACTCGGCGGCGAGCGCACGGGTCATGTTGACCACGCCACCCTTGGCAGCATGATAGGGAGCGGAACCGGCAATCTTGTTGCCGACCAGCCCGTACATCGAGGCTATGTTGATGATGCGCCCGTACTTTGCGGGAATCATCGCCTTCTTGGCGACCGCACGGGCAACGCGGAAGGTGCCGAAGAGGTCTATGTTCATCTCATTGTGGAACTGCTCGTCGGTGATGTCCTCAGCCGGTGCAACGGCTCCCGTCCCCGCGTTGTTTATGAGGATATCAATCCTGCCGAACGCGGCCATCACTTCGTCCACGGCAGCATCCACCCTGGCCGTATCCGTAATGTCGCAGGGAATGGCGAGCGTCCGCACGCCATAGCTGTCCGCTATCTCCCTGGCGACAGCCTCTATCTTCTCTTTGCGGCGGGCAATCGCCACGATGGCTGCCCCCTGATTGGCCAGAGCCTTGGCCATCTGCACTCCCAAACCAGCCGAGCAGCCCGTCACGATGGCGACCTGCCCCTTCAAATCGAAATATGACTTCATAATGTGTCATTATATCACAAAAACACCGTCTGGCAACAGGGGACGCGTCACCGGCTGAAGTATAACCAATGAACTGAGGGTCACTGGCCCCCATCGGCCTTCCATCAGAGAAACGGGAAACCGTGAAGCTATTTCGCAAACTCCTTCAAAAAACTGATCAGCCTGTCGTTGTCCTGAGTGTCACGAACGGCCAGACGGATGTACTGCCTGCCGTCGGCTATCTTCGGGGTCAGGTCCTTTATGAACACCCTGTATTTGACGAGCAGATCCCGAGTGAGGCTGAAGGAGCTCACCCCCTCAAGCTCGCACATCACATAATTAGCCTGTGTCGGCAGGACACGCAGATAGGGTACCTCTCCCAGCTTACCGATGAACCTCCGCCGCTCCTCCCGGTACTTAGCCAGAGCCTGCGCATAGTCCTTACGGTATTTGCCGGCTATCTGCAGGTAGAACTGACCGAAAGAATTTATGTTCCAGATGGATACATCCTTCTTTATGTAGGAAATCAGGGCCACGTCCGAGCTGGCAAGCACACCCAGCCTGACACCGGGAACACCGTGCGACTTGGATATGCTTTTCACCACGACAAGGTGCGGATGTCCCTCCAGCAGCTCATCGCTTATGATGGAGCTCCCCGGTTCATCCGCGAAGTCAGCAAAGCTCTCGTCCACTACCAGCCTGATTCCCAGCCCTTCCGCCCAGTCCGCCAGGCGGAGCACGTCAGCCCTAGAGATATAGTTGCCCGATGGATTGTCGGGATTTATGAGGAACAATGCTTTGACCGGATTCTCCCCGAAGAACTTCATTATGTCGTCCGCCGTGTATGAGAAATCCGGCCATGAGGCCTGCATCACGACCGCATCCTCCTTCCGGAGCCTGTTGGGATACTCCTCAAAGGTAGGCCGTATGAAACCACACTTCACCCCGGGGCCGATGTACTCTGCCAGAGACTTAATCAGCTCAGCAGCCCCGTTGCCGACCGCAACCAGCCCTTTCCCTATCCCGAAGTTCTTTGCAGCAAGCAGGCAGTTCCGTTCTATTCCGGACGGATACTGGGTCAGCAGGTCCGTGAAACTCGCCTTCATCTCCTCAACCAGCTTCCTCGGCGGATAATAGGGCGTCACCAGATAACAGGAGTCCAGCAGCTTAGGGAAACTCCAGTAGCCCCCATAAGACTCCTGAAACATTCGCACCTGCTCCTCCGGATCCGCAAATGTAATCGACGCTATCTCAAGGTCCTGTATATCATCTATCTCGTACCACCGCTCGCCATTCAGCCGCTTAGCATGGATGCCGGTATTATCCAGCATAGTCAGGATACGCAGGACATTCTCGTAGTAGACACTGTTCCCGACCGCATGGATATACGCCTCCAGGAAGGGCACGTAATATTTTTCAGAAAACCTGCGGCCGAATTTGTACACGTTGACGGTCTTGTAGTACTGGGCCGTGTCCGAATAGTCGAACTCCTTTCCGGGTATCACATCCTTTATCTCGTCATCCTCGGAAATCTTGACGACGGTGCCGTCCATCCAGCTCTCGTACTTGTCCACTAAGGCGAGTGTGTCGCGCGGATCAGAGCGCAGAGCCTCGATCACACCGTCCTCCAGTATCGTATCAGACTCGAAGAGCAGGGTATCTTCCATCAGAAGATATTTTCTTGCGAGGTAGAGCGAATAGATGTTGTTGGTTTTGTCGTACACCGGGTTGTCCACGAACTCAACCACCGTGCCTATCCCGAGTGTCCCGACGAAGCTGCGGAGTTTCGCTCCCATGTAGCCCGTGACGATGACTATCTTGGAGAGCCCCTGCCCCTCCAGCTGGCGGAGCAGCCGCTCAATGAGCGTCACCCCGTTCACCCTCACCATACATTTGGTATTTTCGGCAGTAAGGGAACCAAGCCTCGTTCCCATTCCCGCCGCGAGTATTACTGCCTGCATACCAAGCTCTCCCGTTTGTTAAGTATGAAGTCTACCGTGAACTCAGCCGACCTGCCAACGTTCTCCCAAGCAACCTCCCGGGCCCTTCTCCGCCCCTCCCTCAGGGCCTCGTCACGAGCGGCCTGCTCTATAACGGACTTGAGCTCTCCGAACTGAGACTCGTCCAGTCGCACCCCGATTGACGGCAATACCTGGAATTTCCACATAGGCTCGGAGAGCCATGCAGCGTCATAGGGGGCCACGTCAAAAGACGTGTCCGCATAAATCAGGGGCCGGTCGAAAACCAGCGCATAATCAAAGATTATACCCGAGAAGTCAGTGATAAGGATGTCAGCCGAGCTGAGCGCAGCAAAGTTGTCGTTGTCGTAGTTCCATGAAAAACTGTCCGTATCCTTGTAGGCCTCAACGAGAGGAGTTATGACATCCTTCTCTGTCAGCAGCGTCTGCGGATGAGGCCGCACAACAATCTTGAACCCTGTGGCTATGAGCGCGTCAAGTATCCTCCCCCCATACTTTGCGAGGATGCCGTTCTTGCCCCAAGAAGGAGCAAGCAGCACGGTTAAAGGGGTGCCGTCTTTCTTGGCAGATGCCTTCACACGTCCAAGCATCGTGTCCATGTAGGTACAACCCATAATGGCGAGCTGCTTGGATGGAAGGCCTCTGGCTTCCTCCAGAAAACGCACCTGCTCCTCCTGATACTTGCCGGACAAAAGGACTGCATCGTAAGAGTCGATTCCAAACATCCGGTAGCTGGCAGGGTCGTCAACGGCATGCAGGATGTGCACATACCACCGTACGTCCCGGCTCCGCTTCCACTGGTACACGTCCAGCCCCGGAGTCGTGGACAGAACCACATCAGCCTTCAGGAAATTAAGCTTGGCGAAACCCTTGTTCCCCTCGCCGATGAACTCCGCCCTTACATGCTTGTACGGCTCGGACAGGGCCGGGTCGTCCGGGGACTGGGTGTAAAAGACGGCATCCACGCCACGCCGCTCGAACTCGTCGCACACCGGCTTGAACACGTTCCAGTAACGCTTGTGGTCGCTGTAAATGACGAAAGGGATGCGATCGCTGTCAGACTTCTTGGCCCGTCCGC
>CADBRC010000056.1 GCA_902796985.1 uncultured Spirochaetaceae bacterium | reverse complement strand
AGAGCGGGAGAAGGCGGGAAAGAAGTCGTCCAAGGGGACGGTCATCGTCCTCGGCTCCGGCCCCATCAGGATCGGGCAGGGAATAGAGTTCGACTACGCCTCCGTCCAGTGCGCCTGGTCGCTCAAGAAGCTCGGCTACGATGTCGTCACGATAAACAACAACCCGGAAACCGTCTCGACGGACTTCGACACGTCGGACCGCCTCTACTTTGAGCCGCTGACACCCGAAGACGTGATGGGCGTTTACAATACCGAAAAGCCCATCGGGGTCGTCGTCGCCTTCGGAGGCCAGACCGCAATAAAGCTGACCAAGTTCCTGGACAGCCAGGGCATCCGCATCCTCGGTACAAGCGCGGACTCCATAGACGTTGCGGAGGACCGCGAGCGCTTTGAGGAGCTCTGCGACAAGCTCGGCATAAACAAGCCCAAAGGCGAGACGGTCTTTACGACCGAGGAGGCCCTTGCCTCCGCTGAGCGGATTGGCTACCCCATCCTCCTCCGCCCCTCCTATGTCCTCGGCGGGCAGAACATGATAATCGCCTTCAACGAAGACGACGTGAAGGAGTACATGAAGATTATCCTGTCCCAGGGAATCGAGAACCCTGTCCTCATCGACAAGTACATGATGGGTACGGAGCTTGAGGTTGACGCCATCTGCGACGGCGAGGACATCCTCATTCCGGGCATAATGGAGCACATTGAGCGCACGGGCATCCACTCGGGCGACTCCATCGCGGTCTACCCCTCCTGGAACCTCAACGACATCATGAGGGAAAAGATAATCGACCAGAGCAGGGAGCTTGCCCTCGCGCTGGGTACGAGAGGACTGGTGAACATCCAGTACCTGATCTACAACAATGACCTCTATATCATCGAAGTAAACCCGCGTTCCAGCCGCACCGTCCCTTACATCTCCAAAGTGACGGGGGTTCCGATGGTGGAACTTGCAACGAGGGCAATGCTCGGCGAGAAGGTGCGGGACTTCGGCTTCGGCACCGGCCTGTACCGCAACCCGCCCTATTTCGCCGTCAAGGTTCCCGTGTTCAGCTTTGAGAAGCTGATGGACGTGGACACCCACCTGGGACCTGAGATGAAGTCTACGGGCGAAGTCCTTGGGCTTGCCTCCACGCGGGAAGAGGCCATCTTCAAGGGGCTTATCGCCGCCGGCTACAAGATGATTCGTCCGACTGCAAAGGGCTTCATGCTCCACCACCGGGGAAATCCGGGCGGGGCTCCCGTCAGTGACGCAGATGACATTCCCGGCGTACTCATTACCGTCCGCAAGACCGACCAGTACGAGATTCCGGACCTCGCCAAGAAGTTCTATGATATGGGCTTCAAGCTGTATGCGACGGAGGGAACCGCAAAGACGATACGCGACTTCGGCATGGATGTCACCGTGGTCAACAAGATACACGAGAACCCGGACGACAACCTGCTGACCCTGCTTGACACGGGGAAAGTCTACTACGTCATATCGACCTCGGCCAAGGGGCGGAACCCCCAGACCGACTCCGTGCGCATGCGGCGGCGGGCGGTGGAGCGGGACATCCCCTGCCTGACCGCGCTGGACACCGCGAACGCGATAGCAGACTGCCTCAAGTCCAAGTATTCTGCCCTCAACGTGGAACTTGTCGACATAAACGAACTGCGCGACACCAGGCAGAAGATACAATTCAGCAAAATGGACTCCACCGGCAACGACTTCATCGTCATCAACGCGATGGAGCAGGAAGTCGGGAACCCTGCGGGCCTTGCCGTCCGCCTCTGCGACCGCCGCATGGGGGGAATCGGGGCAGACTCCCTCGTCCTCATAGAGGCGAGCAAGGTCGCCGATGCAAAGATGCGCTTCTTCAACCTGGATGGCTCCGAGGGCAAGATGGCGGGCAACGCGATACGCTGCGTGGGCAAGTTCCTCTATGACAACAACGTCCGCGGGATACAGGAAAAGCATGGCCGCCGCACCGACAACACGGAGACCATTACGATAGAGACGGAGAGCGGAGTCAAAAAGCTCGTCCTCTACAAGCAGAACGGCAAGGTCACGTCGGTCTCCGTCGATATGGGACGGCCTGCCTTTGACAGTGCCTCACTGCCGACGACGCTGAAAGCCGTGCCGGTTCCCCCGAGCGAGATAAACAAAGGCAAGGAGGGGCTTTTGCCCAGGGAGGCCGTGCTGAACGCGGACCTTTCCGTCGCCGGGACTTCCTACAAGGT
>CADBRC010000055.1 GCA_902796985.1 uncultured Spirochaetaceae bacterium | reverse complement strand
TTCTTCGTGCTGAACAAAAACCCGGTGGACTTCTCCATCATAGGCTACGCGGTCGCCTGCGTCCTCCTGCTCTACTTTACGACGAAGTACAAGCCCAACAACCTCATAAACAAGATTCTCGCCCGTATAGAGGATTCGAGCGAGGACATGCTGATATTCTTCGACGTGGACGGCAAATGCATTTATGCCAACACGAGCGCACTCAGGGCCTTCGGCTACAAGGTCAAGAACCTCGGCGAATTCCGGGAGGTGGTCGCCGACTGGCTGGACGACAAGGGCTTCGACTCCTCTGTTCCCAGTTTTTCCTCCATCTGCTCCAAGCTGCGGAACGGCAAGAAACTGCACTTCGAGTTTACCTACCACACCCTCTATCACGGCTCCGTGTCCGAGGGCTCTTTCTTCCATATCCGGGACTGCACCAAGGAGGTGAACTCCTTCAACGAGGCCTTCTACAAGGCGACCCATGACAACTTGACCGGCATGTACAACATGGAGTTCCTGGCCCAGAGCATCAGCGGCAGGCTCAAGATGGACGGCGTCGGCTGGTATATCATCGTCACGGACATAAAAGGCTTCAAGTTCATCAATGACCTCTTCGGAAAGAAGATGGGCGACAAGATTCTGGTTTCCTGCGCAGACATAATCAAGGAAATCGTCCGTGCCGACACGGGCAGCGAGCTGGACGAGAATGCCGGATCGGGTGGTCTGGACGGGATATACGGCCGGGTCGGGGTGGACAGGTTTGCCGTCCTGACCAAAGACCCGGAGTGTTTCAAGAGGGAGTTTCAGCGGCGGGAGAAGGATCTGAACACCGTCCTTGAGACCAGAAACTTTCCGATTTTCGTCCACATGGGGCTGTTTGAAGTGACCGACCCGGACATGGATGTCGTGACGATGTTCGACCGCGCCAACCTCGCAATAGAGAGCATAAAGGACAGCTACGAGGTGTTCTGCGTCAAGTACGATGATTCCATGCGTAAGAGCCATCTCTGGGAGAGCAAGATTATCGGTGAGCTGGACGAGGCCCTGGAAAAGAAGCAGTTCGAGATGTTCCTGCAGCCCCAGGCGGACAGGAACCTGAAGGTTTGCGGGGCAGAGGCCCTTATCCGCTGGAACCATCCCACCGAGGGCCTGCTCCCTCCCTCCTGGTTTGTCGGTACCTTCGAGAAGAACGGGCTCATCGTCAAGCTGGATCTCTTTATCTGGGAGGAGGCGTGCCGGGTCCTGAACATGTGGCAGACCCAGGGAATAAACGACCTCTACATTTCCGTCAACATCTCGCCGAGGGATTTCTTCTATATAGATGTATACCAGACCTTCGTCGATCTGGTCAGAAAGTATGACGTTCCCCCGGAGCGGCTCAAGCTGGAGATAACCGAGACTGCGATGATAACGGACTCAGACCGCCGCTTTGTGCTCATAGACCGCCTGCACTCGGCGGGCTTCCATGTGGAGATGGACGACTTCGGCTCCGGCTACTCTTCGCTCAACATGCTCAAGGACATCAAGGTGGATGTGCTCAAAATCGACATGCTCTTCCTCTACCGTGCCAAGGACGTGGACCGGAGCCGGATTATCATCAAGCAGGTCGTCGGTCTTGCCAAGGAGCTGGGCATCACGGTCGTTACCGAGGGCGTGGAGAACGAGGACCAGCTGAAATTCCTCATGGAAATCGGCAGCGACCTCTTCCAGGGCTACTACTTCTCCCAGCCTGTCTCCCTGCCGGACTTCGAGATTAAGTACGTGCGGGCGTAGCACGATGCCGCGCTCCGGCTGCCCGCGCTCCGGCGTAATCTTGAAACAAGAGCGCATTTGTCATACTATATTCCTTGTATGAAGCTGAACAATTATATGCTCGATGCCTACAAGAAGGCTTCCGATGATGAATCCCCTGTCCGCAAGCCGGTTTTTGAGAAGATAAGCCGGCAGTCCGGTGAGAACCGGGAACAGGAGGAGGCTGCAAAGAATCCTCTCGTACACAAGCCCATTTTTGAGAAAGTGAACAGCCGCATAGGAGAGATTCTGGGGCAGGAGGAAGCCGACCGCAAGAACCTTGAGGAGGCTAAGATTGCCGCCAAGACCGGCATCTGGTACGGAAAGACCCCGGTCAGGCCCACTGATGATGACGTGCGGAAAGCCGCCAGGCCATTGACCGAGGGGTCGCTGATAAAGGTTCCGGAGCAGCCCCGGGAGGCTGACGGCAGGGAGAGCATATACCGCAGGGTCGCCAAGTTTCTCGTCATTATCGGCGTGGACGAGGCCGCCAAGATAATCCCGCAGCTCGGCGAAGAGCAGATAGAGAAGATAATGCCGGAGATTGCCTCCATCCGCTCTGTGCCCAAGGATGAGGCCGAGCAGATACTGAAGGAGTTCGAGTCCCTCTTGGACAAGGCCCGCGAGGAGGGCGGCATAGACACTGCCCGTACCATACTGACCAAGGCCTACGGCGAGAAGAAGGGGGAGGAAATTCTTGGCAAGGTCATCCAGTATCCCAACGGCAGGCCCTTTGATTTCCTGTCCGAGGCGGGGGCTGACCGCATAAGCGTCCTTCTCAACGGGGAGAGCGAGCAGGTGCAGGCCCTCGTCCTGTCGCAGATTGAGCCCAAGAAAGCTGCTGCGGTCATAAAGGAAATGGACGACAAGACCAAGAGTGCGATAGTCATCCGCCTGGTCAAGATGAAGAACGTCGCCCCCCAGGTCATGGAGAGCGTCAGCAAGAGCCTGTACGAGAAGATGCTCTCCCAGAACACCGAGGTGTCCCAGTCTCTGGACGGAAAGAACGTCCTTGCGCAGATTCTCAAGCGGATGGATCCGTCCACCGAGTCCAACCTCATTGCGGCCCTGTCAGGGGAGGATCCGGAGCTTGGTGCGGACATCCGCAAACGCCTGTTCACCGAAGACGACCTGGTGAACGCGGAGGACCGCTACCTGCAGAACAAGCTGCATGACATGGACGACAAGACGATTGCGATTCTCATTAAGGGCAAGAAGCCTGACTTCCGCGACAAGATTCTGTCCAACCTGTCCAAGCGGCGGGCGGAAAGCGTACTGGACGAGGAGTCCATTACGGAGTTCCTGCTCAAGAGCGAGAGCGAGCGGGTCACCTCCCAGTTTTTTGCCGATTTGCGCCGCGCCTGGGAAGCGGGCGAGATGCGCGTCAAGGGCCGCGACGACAGCGAGATATGGGTGCAATAGAGGGGCAGGCGGCAGAGGGGCTGCCTGAAACTTGAAAAAACACCCCCCTTGTGCTACAGTATTCCCGTTATGAAGGAGAATGACGTTTACAAGGGGTTCCGGGTTTTGTCGGTCTCGGATGTGAAGGATTATGCGTCCACAGCCATTTACCTCAGGCATGAGGAGAGCGGGCTTGAGGTGTTCAAGCTCCTTAACGACGACAGCGAAAACAGCTTCGCCTTTGCTTTCCGTACTCCCTGCGAGAACAGCACGGGCGTTGCACATGCCATAGAGCATTCGGTTCTGTGCGGTTCAGCTTCTTATCCGCTCAAGGATCCCTTCATCAATCTAGAGAACCAGAGCGTCAACACGTACCTGAACGCCTACACCTGCCCGGAGCATACGGTATATCCGTCCTGCTCCCCGGTTAAGGCTGACTTCTACAACATCGTCTCGGTTTATGCGGATGCGGTGTTTTTTCCCCTGCTCAAGAAGGGGGCATTCTTGCAGGAGTGTCACCGCATGGAGCTGGACAAGGACGGCAATCCCTGCATGCAGGGGGTCGTTTACAACGAAATGAAAGGCAACTACGCCTCCTTTGAGGATGTTGCGTACGATGCGATAACCCGCCCCGTTATGGAAGGAAGCGAGTACGTCTATGATTCGGGCGGCGACCCGCTCGTCATTCCCTCGCTGACCTATGAGGCATTCAAAGACTACCACAGGCGGTACTACTGTACGGCAAACTGCCTGTGCTACCTCTACGGAAACATCCCGCTGGAAGAAGAACTGGATTTCCTTGTGGAGCATGTTACCAGCCGTGTTACGACTCCCGGCAAAAAGGCCTCCTATCCTGCCCCTGATTTCTCCCGCCCGGTTGCCGGGAGGGTAAAGGCTTATGCTCCTGCGGGGGAGGGCGGCGAGGACTCCCGCCGCGTCGTCGCACTGAATTGGCGGGTCTGCGACGGGATAGAGAAAGAGGACCTGCTCTCGTTTACCATGCAGTTCTCCTTCCTGTGCGAGCTTCTGTGGGGGGACGACAGCGCTCCGATTTCCAAGAAGATGCTGGACTCCAAGATTGGAGACACCATAGCCCCCTATACAGGCTTTTCAGCTGCGGGCCGCTTCCCGACGGTATGCTTCTCAATGAGCGGGGTCAAGGAAGGAGACGAGGAAAAGTTCCGTTCCCTGCTTCTTGGCGCCTTGCAGGAGCTTGCCGACAAGGGCATCTCCGACGAGGACTTTGACAGGACTGCAATGGCATTTGATTTCTCCAGCAGGGAGATACGTCGGCCGGGAGGCTCCCCCTTCTCGCTTGTCCTGATGAGGCGGGCAATCAAGTGCTGGCTCTTTGGCTTTCCGCCGGACGGGGCTTTGTCCTACCGGGAGGAGAGCGAGTCGCTCAAGAAGCGGATAAAAGAGGACCCTGCCATGCTTCCCGGCCTCATGAAGAAGTACTTTCTGGACAACGCCCGCTGCTCGCTTGTTTCCGTGGACCCTTCGACCGAGTGGGAGAAGGATCGGGCGGACAGGGAGCAGGAGCTGACCAGCCGGGAGTTTGCTGCCCAGGGTAAAGACAGTCTGCTCGCCGACCTTGAGACGATGCGCTCTTTCCAGAATTCCGATGACGATGACAGCTGTCTGCCTCACCTGAGCCTTTCCGATTTGCCGAGGAAACTTGAGAAAATACGGATGGACAGGGAGGAGCTGGGGGGCGTTCCTTTCTTTGTCAGTAAGGAGCCCACGAACGGAATTACCTATTTTTATATAGGATTCCCCTTCGATACTCTGGACCCGGAGGATTACCTCTACGTGAACACCTTGGCAAGTCTGGTCTCGCAGGTCGGCTTCAAGGGCTGCCCCTGGGATCAGGCGATGAACAGGATTGGGGCGGTGTCCGGCGGATTCGGGGCGGATGTCAGGAGTTTCGTGTCCGATGACGTCTCCCGGGAAAAATGCTCCGGCAGCCCTTATCTGGAGCGGGACATGTTCTTCTTCCGTTTCAAGTGCCTGGACGAGAAAGTGAAGGATAATCTGGATCTTCTGAGTTCCTATCTTGAGGGAATGGACTTCAGCGATGAGAAGAGGCTCTCTGACCTGCTTGCCGCCAATGCCAACGATGTCAAGGCCTCTGTCCTGCCTGATGCACATCATTATGCAATGTACCGGGCTTCGAGATGCCGGAGCCCCAAGCTGGCGATACGGGAAATCCTTCTGGGGCTTACGTCCGTTGTCTTCGTCTGCAAGCTCAAGGATATGGACATTAAAGCGCTGTCTGCCAGGCTGGAGGCCATCTACCGCAAGATTCTCGCTGGCGGGGCGGTGATACACGTGACGGCGGAGGAAGCCCAAATCCCCAGATTGCGTTCTGCTGTGGCAGAGTTCGTTGCCCGGAACAAGTTTACCCCCCTCGGTCCCCGGCCCGCGATGACTGAGGAACGGGCGGCCAGCCTGCTGAAGCTGACCGAGTTCGAAGGCGAGGAGCATCCTGCCGGCCGGCCCGCTGCGGGAGGAATGGCAGTCGATGAGATTTTCGCCATCCCCGGTTCGGTTGCCTTCGATGCGAAATGCTGCAGGTCGAGCCCTATTGATACTAAGGAAGCCCTGGCGGACTTGGTGTTCTCTCACTGCCTTTCCATGACCGATCTCTGGGACAAGGTTCGGACCAAGGGTGGGGCGTACGGGGTGTTTTTCATTCCTCAGGCTCTTACTGAAACGAGCTGTTTCGTTACTTACCGCGACCCCAAGCCGTTCCTCTCACTTGCTGCCTTGTCGGAATCAATGAATGCCGAGGAGACTGCGGCCTTCACGGACGAGGAAGTGGAGAAGGCGATAACCGGCTGCTATTCATCGGAGATAACGCCGGAGACCCCTTCCAGCAAGGGATTTACGGGCTTCCGCTGGCTTTTTACGGGCGGTTCCAATGAGAAGCGGGAGCGCAGGGTCGGTCATCTGCTGGACGTTGACAAAGAAGACTTGAAGGCTTCCTGCCTGCGCTACCGGGAGCAGCTGGAGAAAGATTCTTCCGTGGTCGTCCTCTGCCCCAGGGGACTCATAGCTGATAAAGTTTCCGAATCTACTGGAAAAATAATCGCCTTGCCATTATAATGGGAAGAAATGAGAGGAAAAATGAACAAAGTCGAAGATTTGGTCAAGATGATACGGCAGTTGGTCTCAGACGTACAGGGCGCGCCATATCCCGGACAGGGATTGGAGCCTGAGGTCTACAGGATTTGGTACGAGCACGTCCAGAAGAACGCCCAGGACTGCTATGAGTTCCTGGATGCGAATTTCCCGCTGGAATCCAAGGAATTCAACCAGTCGATTGACAGGATGTTCAAGAAAAATGTTTGAACAAAAGGTTTAAATCACCTGTTGTAAATGCCGACCATATAAGAAGGAAAAAAGGGAGGCTTCCTTTTATAATTTCGGGTGGGTATGGCAATGGATCTGAACAAAGTCAGTCGCAGCAGGCGATATAAGCTTTCGGGCTTGTTGAGGAAGAACGGCTTTGACCGCTGGAGGATAAGCGCGTGCGCGATAAGCTCCGTGACGGGCGAGGAGTGCACCTTCTTCATTGAATTCTACATCGTGAATCCCGCCCTCTCTCCCGACAAGGCAGTCCTTGGCTTCAAAAGCCGGCTGCCCAAAACCGACACCGACTTGCAGTACGCCCTCGCAGGGACTGAAAGTGAGAAAACCCTGCTCACTGAGGAATTTGTCCAGCCATCCTTCGTTATGGTCAAGGCTGGCAAGCTTTCCAAGCACGGCAAGCAGCTCAACGCCTACTTCCCCTGCTCGACCCTCGTGACGGGAACTCCCGAATACATCGTCAAGGCAGGCACCGATGACTCGGATACCTGCTACATCAAGACCAACGCGACCGCAGGTGCCATCTCCGTCTCCGGGGCTGACCTTCTGGAACGTCCGGAGCTTCTGGGGAATGCGGGGTCCATAGCATGGAACCTGCACTATTCGATAGAGGACGGTTTTTTCCCAAACTTCAGGAGCAAGCAGACCAACTGGGCCTGTTTCGGGGCGCGGACGAGCGTTGCCGGGGTCATCGTGATGGACGGCGAGCAGTTCAACGTCAGCAAGGACAGGTCATACGGCTACTTCGACAAGAACTGGGGGAGGAGCTTTACCAACCCCTTCCTGCATTTGAGTTCATCCAACCTTGTCAGCAACATAAGCGGCAAAAAGCTCCTTGAGTCATGCTTCGCCATACAGGGCGAGTACAACAGCAGGCTCTGCATCCTCACTTCAATAGAGGGCAAGAAGCTGGAATTCCATGCGGGCGGCCACAAGAAGTACAATACGATTTACGAATGCACGCAGATGCCCGAGGACGAGGACGGAGTCAGGCTCCACTGGTCCGTCAGCATGAACAACCGCAGATATGTCATTGACGTGGACATTATATGCAAGGCAGAGCAGATGTTTGTCCGCGACTACGAGTGCCCGGAAGGCAGCCGCAAGGTGATGAAGCTGATTGGCGGCGGAAGCGGCACCGGCGAGGTAAAAATCTACAAGCGGGTCAGGAAGGACCTGGAGCTGATAGAGGACGTCCACGTCGGCAACTGCCTCTGCGAGTTCGGCAACATCGAGACGGCCGAGAAATAATCACTCACATTTTTTCAGAGCAAATCTATGCAGGAATCTATCCACTTTCCCGCAAGTTCGGGAAAGCTGTCCTGTACGGTCAGGAAGAGGTTCAATGCCTCCTCGTAGTTGTCGGTGAAGTACTCCGCCTCGGCCAGATAGAAGGTCGCGCGGTTGGTCGCCCCTTCCTCCCGGTGCTGTGACAGGAAGGCGGAGAGCTTCGCCTTTGCCTGCACGTAGCTGTACTGCATCCAGCCCTCATTGAGAATCTCATACAGAAGCCAGTCATCCCCCCCTGCCGGAACTACCTGATCCTCGCTGAATATGTGGCGGAAGAGGGGTGTTGCCTTCCGCTTGGATACGTTTTTGGCAGGAAGCAGGAGGGCCGCATTCCGCTCCGACTGGAAGGATATTTCCCGCTCCTTGTTCAGCGTCTCTTCTTCTTCCTTTATGAATTCCGTCATCTTCCGGGAACTTGAGTCCCTCGGCGTATCTGTGTTCCGCTGCATGTCTGTGCTCCGCAGCGTGTTCGCCATGACCGGTGAGGCCCCCTTGCTCACGCTTTCTGCCGCTACCGGCAGGTTATCAGCGTTTGTTTCGCTGGCGCTGGGGAGAAGGATAGCTGTGCGTTCGGCTGCCTGCCCGGCAGATGCCCGGACCGGGGCAACCGTGGAATTCAGGCCCGGAAGGACTGCGGCGTACAGCATTCCGGAATCTTCGTCTACCCTGCTGTCGCCGTCCGGACCGTCCAGCTCCTCGTCGTAGTAGAGGCCGGCGTAACCGTCCTCAGCTCCCTGTTTGTCTACAAAGGTAAGGATTGCATAGTAGTAGGACTTGCCGTCATCCACCTCGTCGGTGTAGGAGATGTGGGTTTTGGGCACGGCGGCTATGGGAAAGAGTGATTTGACCCGTGCGCTGCTGTAGATGGGGCGCTGGTCGCGGTAAATTGCGAAGAAGAGGATTTTGCCCCTGTCTTTGCCTTCCGGCAGCTCCCAGCTCAGGAGGATTTTTCCGCCGCCCATGTCCTCCGCCTGTATGTCCGAAACACAGAGGGGGTCGGCAGCCTCTTGGGCAGAGGCTGCAAAAGCCAGAACGGACAAAATCAGCGATGCGAGAAGGACCTTAATCGTTTTCATACAAGCCTATCTTGTTTTATCGGGCGAATTCGGTCTTGTGACAAGGGCTTATATGTCGAGGGTTGCCGTGAACGTATCGTCCGCCCCGGCTACGACTGTCTCGTCCCTGCTGATGTCCAGCCTTCCTTTCTTCTCTTTCCTGCTTGTCCGTGCTTTCGGACGGCCTGTACCCGACCTCTTTCCCAGGATGAAGATGGCCGGGATACTGCCCGCTATGCCTCCTGCGAGGGAGATGAAAATGGGAATGCAGGACTTGAGCATGTCCATGGGACTGGCCGGAACAAGGGGAGCGATGATGCCGTATGCGCGGAGGGCGGTAAACGCAAGGAATGCGAGGATCCAGCTGAAGGAGATGACCGAACCCGAGAGGCTGATGAAGAAATTCAGGAGGAGGAGCATAAAAATCAGCGGGTCGGGTCCCTGTGCAGAAAGTCCGGGAAGCAGGCAGGCAATCACCCCGGAGACCAGGGCGGACAGGAGCAGCATGACGGCGAGGGGCAGGGATCCGGCTCCCTCTTCTGCGCTCCTCCCAAGTACGAGAAGGACAAGGACGTTCCTGAGCAGGGGGATCCAGCTGTCCGAGCCAAGCACATGGGCGAAGAGTCGCACGTAATCCAGCGGGGCACGGACATCCATCGTAGAGCAGCAAAGCAGCCAGCTGGTCAGGCTCTGTCCCTCAGGGAGGGGAAGCCTGCTGCGGAGCGAGACGTCAAGCGCATAGGCTGCGATGTATGCAAATACGAGCAGTATACTTATGGGTGCATCGAACGAGAAGGAATATCTTTTTTTAGCCATACGGACAGTTTAAGCCCAAAGCCCCCTTTTGTCAAACCCGGCTTCCTGCTATAATGCCCCCATGAAATATTCTGTTCTCAGGGCTGCGGCGGTCAGCCCTTCTCTGATAGTGGCAGACTGCGATTACAACGCGGGCCAGATTATCTCCTCCATACGGGAGGCATATTCGCTGGGGGCGAGGCTCGCCGTTTTTCCCGAGCTGTGCCTGACGGGCTACACCTGCGGGGACCTCTTTGCCCAGGACGCCCTCATGAAGTCCTGCGTCAAAGCCCTGCTCCGCATAGCCGAAGAGACCCGGGACTTAGGTCTCCTTTCCGTCGTCGGTCTGCCCCTTGCGGTGGACGGCGTTCGCTACAATACGGCTGCTTTCGTCAATAAGGGCGAGGTCATCGCCATAGTTCCCAAGGTTTACATTCCCAATTACGGGGAGTTCTACGAGCGCCGCTGGTTCTCTCCCCCGGTCCGCGGTACGCCCGACAGCGTGTTCCTGTCTCAGGAGATGTGCGAAGTGCCGTTCGGCCTGAACCTGATGCTGCAGGACAAGGACGACAGCCTGCTCAAGGTCGCTGCCGAAATCTGCGAGGACGCATGGGTTCCTTTCTCTCCGTCCATCCGCCACAGCCTGAACGGGGCGACTGTCATCGCGAACCTGAGTGCGAGCAACGAGGTCGTCGGCAAGGCTGGCTACCGCAGGCAGCTGGTCTCATCCCTGTCTGCCAAGGAAATCGCGGCCTACATCTACTGCGATGCGGGGCGGGATGAGAGCACGACCGACATGGTTTTCTCCGGCCACAACATGATTGCCCTGAACGGAAGCATCCTTGCAGAATCCGGTCTGTTCGCGGACTGCGGCAAAATCCTGCTCGCCGATTTGGATCTGGAGCGGATAGCACAGGACAGGCTTCGGACGACGACCTTTGCTGCCTGCCGGGAAGACTTTGTGGACGACTCGTACCGGACAGTCTTCTTTGAGACGGACGAAGGCGTCTTCGGGGAGTCTGACGGCTCTTCCGGCGGCATAGGCTTCCAGTCAGGGCAGAAGCTGCCCGAGGCTGCGGAACCGGGCCTTATCCCTGCCGTGGACCCGCATCCCTTCGTCCCCGGCGGCAAGGAGGAGCGGGCCGCACGGTCTCATGCAGTCATAGAGATGCAGGCGGAGGGGCTTGCCAAGAGACTCCGCCACATCCGTGCGAAAGGAGCGGTCGTCGGCTTGAGCGGGGGGCTGGACTCTACGCTTGCCCTGCTCGTTACCTGCCGGGCATTCGACAAGTGCGGGCTGGACCGCAAGGGAATCCTCGCGGTGACCATGCCCTGCTTCGGTACGACATCCCGCACCAAGGGCAATGCGTACGCGCTGGCGGAGAGCTCTGGCTGTACGTTAAAGGAAGTGGACATCAAGGAGTCTGTCCTGCAGCATTTCAAGGACATAGGGCAGGATGAAGGCACCCGGGATGTCACCTACGAGAACTCGCAGGCCCGCGAGAGGACGCAGGTTCTGATGGATATGGCCAACCAGACCGGCGGTCTTGTCATCGGCACGGGCGACCTGAGTGAACTTGCCTTGGGCTGGTGTACCTACAACGGCGACCAGATGTCCATGTACGGCGTGAACGCGAGCATTCCCAAGAGCCTGGTCCGCTATCTGGTCGCATACTTCGCCGATGAGGCGGAAGGAAAGGGTGACGGAAAGCTGGCATCCGTCCTCCGCGACATCCTTGCCACCCCGGTCAGCCCGGAACTGCTGCCGCCGTCCGAGGGGGAAATCTCACAGAAGACTGAGGAAATCGTCGGCCCCTATGAGCTGCATGACTTTTTCCTCTATTATATCCTCCGCTGGGGCTTTGCGCCGTCCAAGGTCTACTTCCTTGCCCGCATGGCCTTCTCCGGAAAGAAGGCGCAGGACTCCGACGAGGTGTACACGGATGAGATAATCCTCCGCTGGCTCACGGTATTCTACCGCCGTTTCTTTGCCCAGCAGTTCAAGCGGAGCTGCATGCCCGACGGGGCCAAGGTGGGAACGGTTTCGCTGTCTCCGAGAGGCGACTGGCGCATGCCGAGCGATGCGAGCGCAGCGGTCTGGCTCAAGGAGCTGGAATCTTTGGGAAAGAAAGCTGAGTGAATGGGCCTGTTCGGAAACTGCACTGGCAGGGAAGCCGCTGGCGTTGCCCAAGCCGGTTTCTGAACAGCTTTAATCTAGAAGGAGAAGGGTGCTCGTTCCAGCTTGCGGAACACGCCCTTGTCCACGCCATAGGGAACGATGCTGTCCGTGCTGTAGAAGGGGCTTATTACCAGTTCGCAGTCCAGGCAGTGCAGCACGAAGTCCTCATAGGCGGCTTCCGGTACTTTCGGGGTCAGCCAGGGGCCTTTCCGCGTCCAGTAGCGGGTCAGCACCGTGTCATAGATGAAGAAATCCTTCTCCTGCCGCTCCTTCTCTGCCTTGATGACATCGTAGATTGACCGCGAGAATGCAGCCTGAAGGGGGGCGGGAATGCAGATGCTTCTTTCGGGCGGGGTGGGAAGTGCAAGTTCCTGCCTGACTGCCAGCAGGGTCAGCCCTCCTGCCAGAGGAAAGGGCGGCTCTACGAGTACGGCCTTGCTTTCTGCATAGCTCTTGCCCGACCAGGGCTTCCACACGTCGGGGCGTTCCGTCAGGCATTCCCCTGCGTCCTCAAACCGGGCGAACGCATAGCTCTCCGCCGTGAAGCCGAGCAGATCCGACAGGGCCTTGTTAAGCCTGTAGTCCCAGGCCGTCTTGTAGCTGCCCGTAATTCCGCGTGCAAGCACATCTTTGAATGCGGTGACGGCGGGGCTTCCCCCCCAGCCGAGGATGGCCCTGCCGCCTTCAGCGTAAAGGTCGGTCAGCCGTACCCCCTTCTCAGTGTAGAGGAACGCCCCCCGTGCCCGCTTGACTTTTCCGTAGCGGGACGAGAGCTTGTCTGCAAGGAAGCCGATTCGTGACATATTTATGGAAGGATTATTTTATCACCGCACTGAAGCAGGCCGCTTCGACCGCATCCTGCATGGGGAGGTTTTTGGGGTCAAAGAAAAAGAGGACCTGCCATATCTCCTTCTTGTGCAGAACCTGGAGCACCCAGACTTCGAAGTCCTGCGGGCTTTCCCGGTAGCGGCCTTTGAGCAGCAGGGACTTGTCCTTGCTGCCTGCCGGCCGTATGTCCATAATCCGGTGGGAGAAGGCGGAAATCTGTCCCTTTGTCTCCATCTCCTTCATCCTCTCCACCATGCTGCCCTGCAGGTAGTTCATCATGGCCTCATCCTCGTTTCCGGTGATGTAGTTTTTGATGTAGTCCGGGGTGAACTGCACGCAGGTGATGAACATGGTCAGCCCCTCAAGGTCCGCCTGACATCTCTTGCTGCTGCTGATCCAGTTCTTCATGTCCTCGGGAATTTCCTCGCTGACGAAGGGGTCGTCGAACGAGAAGGGCAGGTCAATTGAAAGGGTCGATGATATGGGTTTGATTTTGTTGGAAACCCTCATGTACTGCTTGGGTTCCGCTGAAGATGCCTTGCTCTCCTGCGCTGTGGCATGGAAACAGCCCAGCATGACGGCTGCAGCAAGGACGGCTATGAATGTCTTTTTCATGTGTGTCTCCTATTGATGGGAAAGTATAGCACGGGCGGGGGAGGAGTGTAAAGGCTGCCCCGGGTGCATAGTACCGGGAAGATGAGGGTGGGCTCCTCCGCGGAAAAATTTTTACTCCCGGTTTTCCCGCCGGGCCCGCCGGATAAGGACGATTCCGTAGCAGCCCATCAGGACAAAGACCGTGTAGGGGAGCCAGTCGCCCAGACGGGAGTAGATTGTCTCCCGGTGGGCGTAGACCGGTACGGGGAAGGAGAGGGCGGCCTCGGTGAAGAGGGGGAGGTCGGCGAGGACGCGGCCCGCCGGATCCAGGACGACCGTGTAGCCGGAGTTTGCCGCCCGGACGAGCGTTGTCCGGTACTCAATCGCCAGGTAGCTCGCAACGGCGTAGTGCTGGTATTCGGCGGAAGCGGTGTGGGACCAGGCGTCGTTCGTTATGTTCATGAAGACCTCCGTCCCCAGCTTGAACAGGGGCGTGCAGACATCGGCGAAGGCATCTTCGAAGCAGATGGGCACCGCGAAGGTGACGAAGTTGTCCGGGTTTTCCTGCCCTCCCTCCAGAAAAGCTTCGGTGCTGCGGCGGTCTGATTTGCCTTTTGCGTCCAGGCTGATGACGGGGGATGACTGGCTCTTGTATTCTACCGGGCAGTCCAGGTACTTCCTGTTGGCCGTCGGGATGCGGAAGAGCGTGTACTGCCAGCCCGGGGTCCAGCCCGCGGAGAACCCGACCATCGCCTCCATGAGCTGTTGGATCAGGGGGCTGTCGTCAAAGGGAATGTCTTCGGCAAAGGGGACGAGGTGGATTTTGGAGTAGAAGCCCGCGTAGGTTCCCTCGTTGTCAAAGAATATTGCACTGTTGCAGTAGTGCCGCCTGGCCCGGTGCACACGGGTTTGTCCGCCGATGACGAAGGGGACTTCCATCCGTTTTATGAAGTCCGAAAGGCTTTCTTCCGCAGGCGAGTGCATGTAGTGGAACCTCGCGTCGGGAAATGACCGCTCCAGCACCCCCTCGCTCCAGAGTACCAGATCCACCTCCTGCTCCTTGTCCCTGGCGTTCCGGACTGCCTCTTCGGTCAGCCGCATGGAGACTTCAAGCGATCTTTCCTCGCCTCCCTCCCAGGGATCCATGTTCTGCTGGACGGCGACTGTGTGTATCGTCTTTTCTTCCTGCCGGGGAAGGAAGTACTGGTAGAGTCCGTAGATGGCGGCCAGCCCCCAGACTGCGGCCGTGAAGCGTGCCGCCGCCCGGTAGGAGAGGGCTGATGCCTCCGGGATTTCCCTGTGCGAGAGCAGAAGGAGGCCTTCTCCGATGACTGCTCCGGCGAGGGCGTATATGAACGTGATGCCCCAGACCCCTGTAATCGAAGCTGTCTGGGCAAAAATCTTCCATTTGGCGGCGGCCAGAAAGAGGGTCCCCCAGGGGTAGGCGAGGAATCCGACGGACTTGAACCACTCGTAGGCGAGCATGCAGGAGGCGAACCAGAGGATTCTTGCGGCCGGGGCGAAGGCGGTCCTGCCCGCTTCTTCTTCCAGCGCCTTGCTGCGGCTCCGGAGGGAGGGGAGGGCGTGGAAGATGATGCCGGTAATCCCCCCCTCGCATGCCGTCCCGACTGCGCTCGCTCCGAGCGTAAAGACAGCGAAGTCCCGGAAGTTGGCGAGCCAGAAACTCGATATCAGGTGGACGGTCAGGGTCTGGATGAAAAAAATCAGGAAAGACTCTTTGTATGTCTTTGCTTTGTAAAGGGATATGTATAACGGGACGGTGGATATGAGGGCCAGCAGGGGAGAACCGTGCAGAAGGAGCTCGTTGGGAATGGCTGCCCCCTCAATAATTCCCGAAAAAAGTGCGTAAAAAACTTGTAAAATAACTGTTTTCATTATATGATGATTGTATTATCTTGAATACAAAATTTCAATAAAGAATCTTGGCGGTACTGGCAGATGGACGAGCTTGTAGAGGCACACAAGAAAGAGTATGGCGAGGCCCCCGATGTGGTGGCCGTGGCCCCGGGCCGCTTTCACCTGATAGGCGAGCATTCGTGGTTTTTCAAGGACAAGACCCTTTCCATGGCAGTGAACCTGCCGGTTTATGTTGCCGTCTCCAGACGGGACGACACGAACCTCCGTTTCCGTTTTGAGCAGCTGGATGACAGCAAGCGGGGCAGCCTTGCTTCGCTTAAGTTCAAGAAAGAGGACAAATGGGCCAATGCCGTCAAGTCCGTCATCTCCGGCTTTATGAGCGGAGGCTTCAACTGCTGCGGGATGAACTTTACGATATGGTCTGACATTCAGCCGTCGGCGGGATTCGGCATAACGACTGCCATAAAGATAGCGACCGCCTGGTGCATCAAGGAGCTGTGCGGTTTCCGCCGCTGCAGGAGGGTGGAGCTTCTGCAGGTGCTGGAGCGTGCCAACAGGCTCTATTACGGCATTTCGAACATCAAGGCCGACAACTTCACCCCGATTTTTTCTAAGGAGGGATGCGTCGTCCTGACTGATTACAGCAGGAACGAGTGCGAGGTCATTCCCTTTAAGTTCAAGGACAAGAAGATAATCCTCACTGATGCCCGTGTTCCCCGCATAACGACCTGGAACGAGGGCAGCCTGCAGCAGCCGGAGAACGCCCTGCTTCTGGGCGAGCTCAGGGAAACCCGGTCCAACGTGCCGGGGGGCTGGAGGTATCAGGAGAACGAGTCGGAGCGGAACGAGGTCCTGTCCGTCGTCAGCGAGGACACCCGCCGCCGCCTCCTCTGCATCATCGAGGAGCACAAGTGCGTGCAGGATGCCTATACCGGCATAGAGTCCGGGGATTTCGCAGCCTTCGCCCGCGCCGTCAAGAAGAGCCATGAGAACATGCGCGACCTTTACGATATCTCCTGTCCGGAGATAGACTGGATATTGAAGCGGGTACAGGAGCTGGACATGAATCCGGACGACCTCCGTACCCCGGTCAACTGTGGCCGCATCACGGGCAAGGGCTTCGGACGCTGCACCTATTCGGTCCTCCGTAATGGTGACGTGGATATCTACAAGCAGAGGCTCGCCGACTACGAGCGGATTTTCGGTTTCTCTCCGGCATGCTATGTCGTCAAGCCGACGAGGGGGGTTCATTTAGTTTAAACATCGGGCCTTGAAATGTCGAAAATCAAAGGGAGAAATCCTTAAAGGAAGTGAGCATGGACGAAAACAAAGGCCTTGAGGAAGGCATATCCTTATATAACGAAAAGAATTATACGGATGCGCTTTCTTTTTTTCTCTCCCTACCCTCTGATTCTTATGTAGATTCGATAGAGGTGGCATATTACGCCGGCCTGTGCTACGCCAAGCTGAACCGTTATGATGATGCCCTCCTGTACCTGGAGCAGGTCGTTACGGCTGAGGGTGCCGACACCGATGAGAAAGGGGCCAGGCGCGTGCTTCAGTGCCGTTATCTTCTCGCCGTCATATACTGCAAGACCGGCCGCAACAAGCTGGCGGACTTTGAGCTGAACAAGCTGATTGAGCTGGGCTACAAGAAGGCCTCGGCGTATGCTTCCCTTGCCTACATAGCCTGGCAGGAGGACGATGTCGACAAGTGCATTGAGTATTACCAGAAGGCCCTCGCCGAGGATGAGGAAAACCCGACCGCCCTCAACGGCCTGGGCTATGTACTTGCCAACGAGGAACGGGATTTGGTCAAGGCGCTGAACTATTGCAAGCGGGCCCTGGCCCTTGCCCCGTCTTCCGCTGCCTGCATGGACAGCGTGGGCTGGGTCTACTATAAGATGGGCCTGTATACTGAGGCCAAGCGTTACCTGATGCAGGCCTCGCAGCTGGACAAGGACAACGAGCTCATAGCCGAGCACCTGCAGGAAACTTTGGAAATGGAAGGGGAAAAATGAAAAAGAGTTTGTTTGCCGCATCGATATTTGCGCTCGTATCCGTTTTTGCCATCTCTCAGTCTAACCCGGATGACTCTGCGGAGAAAAGCGTGCAGGCTCCCAAGCCCAATCTGGTGGACTCCTTCCGCGAGGAAGGCTCTACGGACAGGAGCGCCCAGGCAGGCTTCGCCGAGGAGGAATTCCGCCGGGGCGTACACAGCTACTACCGGGGAAACTATAAGGAGGCAATCGCTGAATTTGAGAAGGCGCTTTCTTACCTGCCCGGCGAAAACCGCATCCTCGAATGGCTCGGCAAGTCCTATTATATGTCCGGCGTTGAGGGCGAGGCCCTCAGGCAGTGGGAGATGGCTCGCCAGCAGGACTGGGGCGGCCTCCTCCTTCCCAACAAGATAGAGATTGTCGGCGACAGGCGCGTCACCGACACGGAATATGGCTTTACGCAGCGTTACACGGAGGCGGGCAGTTTCCCCAATGTGAACGGCAAGACCTTGATTTACAGCCACCCGATTTCCTCCCTGCCGAATTCCGACGGCTCCATCTGGGTCGTCGCCTATGGATCCAACGAGCTGCTCCGCTACGATGTGAACGGCGTGGTCCTTGACAGGGTGCGCGGGCTTGAGGGATTCGACAGGCCGGTTGACATAATCAGGCTTTCGGGCGGTCACCTTCTGGTCAGCGAGAGCGCGGGCAACAGGCTTTCCGAGCTGGATGCCTCCGGCAAGCTTGTCAAGCATATCGGCAAGAAGGGCAGGGGGCTTGGTGAGCTGATCGGCCCCCAGTACCTTGCGGAGGACAGCCAGGGCAACATCTACGTGACCGACTACGGCAACAACAGGGTTGTCGTCTTTGATCAGGACGGCAGCGGCCTGCTCAGCTTCGGCAGGAAGACCGATGAGTTTGACGGGCTTAAGTCTCCGACGGGAATCGCCGTCTGGGAAGACAGGATCTTTGTTGCCGACAGCGTGACGGGAGGCGTGTACGAGTTTGACCGCGCCGGGAACTACCGGGGCATCCTCGTGGAGGAAGGAACGCTCAAGAAGGCCGAGGGCATGAAGTGCTGGGGTAACTATCTGCTTATAGCCGACCGGAACAGGGTGCTGACGGTGGACGTGTTTACCGGCTCTGTGTTCGAGAATGCGACGACGGGCAACGGCAAAACTCAGATTACGAGCGCAGTCCCTGACAAGAACGGCAACATAATCGTCACTGACTTTAAGGCCAACGAGATATACGTGATGTCCAAGATGTCCGAGCTTATCGGCGGCTTCTTCGTGCAGATTCAGCGGGTCTACTCCGATTCCTTCCCCATGGTCACGCTTGAGCTGAAGGTGGAGAACCGCAAGCGGCAGCCCATCATCGGGCTTGGCGAGGGAAACTTCCTCATAACGGAGGATAAGCGGCCTGTCGCCAACATGCAGCTGACGGGCAGCGCGAACAGCAATACCGTTGCCGACATTGTCCTGCTGATAGACCGCTCCTACCAGATGCGGGACTATGAGGAGCAGGTGAACACTGCCGTCCGCGAGATTGCTGCCTCCATGGACGGCAAGGGCTCGGTGCTGATTGTCAGCGCCTCCTCAGAACCGACGACCGAATTTACGGGAGCTCCCTCTGACCTTTCCAACTTCTCGGTGCGCTCTCTGAAAGCTCCTTACGCGGCTGACTGCACGATAGACAAGGCGATATCGCTTTCCGTCAACAATTTGATCAGTGCGGAGAAGAAGCGGGCTGTCATTTACATAACCGCAGGGGACGTGAGTGACATGGCGTTCAACCGTTACTCCCTGTCGGACTTGACCGCATTCATGAACAACAATTCGGTTTCGTTCAACACGATTCTGATGAACAATGCCGCCCCTGCCGCGGAGATTGAGTACATAACCGACAATACGACGGGCGAGAGCTATTATGTTTACAGGCCGGAGGGACTTTCTTCGGTCATGTCGGACATAATTTCGATACCGTCCGGGGTTTATATGCTTTCATATACGTCGTCGCTGAGCACGGACTTTGGCCGCCGCTACCTGCCCGTAGAGGTGGAGGCCTATCTCCTGAGCCGTTCCGGCCGCGACGAAACAGGCTATTTTGCCCCCCTGCAGTAAGCAGAGTTTTTTATTTCCATTACAGAAATCATCCGGGCTCTGGCTTGACAGCCTCTCCTCCCTTCGGGGAGGTGAGGCTGTATATGTTTGTATTGTATAGTTTTATGATATAAAAAAATCTTCATAAGCCTGAATTATCGCCTTAATTTTCCTGCCGTACAGTCGAAAATATAATTGCGAGCAAATGAGGTTTGCGTTCTCTCTTTTGGATGTCAGTGGGATAGAACCTGTTCGTTATTTACTCATAAGGTTTCGCGGAGTATCAAAAATGCCGATTACAAAAAAACGGGCCCGAGGCTCATCTTCTGGGAAGCGTTCCAGCGCTGCCATTGCACTGCGTATAACGGAGCTGAAACAGAAGATTATGGACACTGACTATGTGGATAATGCCGTAGACCGGATTGCGACCGTCGTCAGCGGCAAAATCGTGGAGAGGCCGCCTCTGTCTGAACGGAGTGCGGAAAGGTTTATGTGACCTTTTCGCTCCAAGCCCTAGAATTCAACACCGGAAATCAGTATAATGCAACCCATGAGCACTGACAGAAGGTCCAGATCGGGGCGCGGGGCGGGGAGCCGCCAGTCATATTCATCCAGGCGCGGGCGTGACGCACGGTCCAAGAGGGAGGCCGGGGGAAGCTCCAGGTCTTCCAGGAAGAGGGATTCCCGCTTTGCGGAGCCCCTGTTCAGGAAAAGCACGTTCCGCTCATCCTAAACCTTGCCGGCCGAGCAGCTGCGTGAGGAAGAGGATGCCATCCGTTCCTACAAGGGGGGCGGTAAGCCCGTCTGTCCTAAATGCGGACTTCCGATAGCAGATGTGGGCAGTGCGCTGATGAGCCGGGAGGACGGGCAGCCCCTGCACTTTGACTGTGCCCTTGCGGTATTGAGCGAGCGGGAGAAGCTTGCCGAAAACGAGCGGCTTACCTACATCGGACAGGGACGCTTCGGCGTGCTGGAGTTCGCCAACATCCATGACCTGAGACACTTCAAGATAAAGAAGATAATCGAGTGGGAGGACAAGGATTCCCGTCCTGCCTGGCGCGATGAGCTTGCCGGTTTGTATAGCCGCGTAAAATAGCAGCTCTTCTGCAGGCCTGCCTATCCGCAGGTC
>CADBRC010000054.1 GCA_902796985.1 uncultured Spirochaetaceae bacterium | reverse complement strand
GACCTGAACTAAAGCTGGCGGCAGGACTTCCGCACGACAATCGACGGCGTTATGGAGATGTGCCGTGGCGTGGAGTCGCTGCCGTGCAGGGCGTATTCCATCAGGTCCATCGCGGCGATGGCGACGCTCTTTATCTTCATGTCCACGCAGGTCAGGTTGTAGCTCTTGGCGAGCAGGGTGTTGTCATGGCTCATCAGGGACACGTCCTCCGGGACGCGGAGTCCCACGTCGTTCAGGGCTGCGATGACCCCGAGGGCCATTATGTCGTTTGCCGTGAATATGGCGGTCGGGCGGTTCCCGTCCTTCAGGTATTTCAGGAAAGCCTCGTGGGTCGTCTCGACCCCCGCGCCGAAGTCCGGCCGTTCTACGACGATGTCGTCCTGCTTGAAATATGTGCCCCCCGCCTTTTCTATTTCTTCCTTCCAGATGCTCCGCTTCAATGTGAATGAGAATCCTGTGGCTCCGCTCACGTAGGCTATCCGCCTGTGCCCCGTTCATGCCTCTCCAGTCCGTGCCGGGAGGCATTGTCCTTTCTTCTATTATAGTGTATCATGGGGAAACCTCGAAAAGCTTGGAGACCCCTATGGAACGTTCTAAAATCGTCGTCTTGGATTTCGGCAGCCAGTACGCCCACCTGATAGCAAAACGCCTTCGCATGATGGGCTTCTATTCCGAGATAGCCCTGCCCTCCGCGCCGCTCGAGGCTTTCTCGCAGGCGAAGGGAATCATCATGAGCGGGGGACCGGCTTCGGTCTATGCCAAGGACATCCCGGAGTTCAACAAGGAAATCCTGACGCTCGGCATCCCCGTGCTCGGCCTCTGCTACGGACACCAGCAGATGGCGATATGCTACGGCGGCAGGGTCGGCAAGGCGGAGGTCGGTGAGTTCGGAATTGCCACGCTGGAGCTGACGGAGGCGGGAAAGAAGTCGCCCCTTTTCCGGGGAGTACAGGCAGTCTCCGACACAACCCAGGTCTGGATGAGCCATCAGGATGCGGTGCTTGAGGCCGGGGAGGGCTTTGAGGTCATCGGGAGCACGAAGGACTGCCCCTGTGCTGCCCTGCAGGATTTGGCGAAAAAACGCTTCTCCCTCCAATGTCACTGCGAGGTCAAGGACACCCCCGAGGGCAACAAGATATTCGAGAACTTCGCCGCCACTATCTGCGGCATGGAGCGGAACTGGGACGAGGACACTGTCCTCAATCACATAATGGAAAGCATAAAGGCACAGGCCGGGGACCGGAAAGTCCTCCTCTTCCTGTCGGGCGGGGTGGACTCCACCGTTGCTTTTGCCCTGCTGAACAAAGCCCTGGGCCAGGACAAGGTGCTCGGCCTGCACATAGACAACGGCTTCATGCGCAAGGACGAGAGCCGCAGGGTCTCCGAAGCCTATAAGGCGCACGGTTTTACCAACTTCATCAGCGAGGACGCGAGTGCTTCCTTCCTTGCCGCCGTCGCCGGATTGACCGACCCGCAGAAAAAGCGGATGGCGGTGGGCGAGAACTTCATCAAGGTAAGGGACGCGGTCGTTGCCCGCCTTGGACTGGCCGATAGCGGAACAGCCGAGCCGCTGTCCGAAGGCAAGTGCGAGCCGTCAGGCTCGTCAACGGTCGGCCGTGAGGCCGAGCCGTGGCTCCTTGCCCAGGGGACGCTCTATCCGGACATCATCGAGTCCGGCGGAACCAAGAATTCTCATGTCATCAAGACCCACCACAACCGGGTGGACGGCATACAGAAGCTCCTGGAGCAGGGACTCGTCATAGAGCCGCTCAAGGATTTGTACAAGGACGAGGTGCGCTCCATCGGAAAGAAAATCGGCCTGTCCGATGAGCTTGTCATGCGCCACCCCTTCCCCGGCCCGGGACTCAGCATTAACGTCCTCTGCTCTGACGGCAGAATGCCGCAGGAGGATGCCGCGGATTACGAGGCCGCCGGGAAGGAGCTTGCCGCGCTGGACACCGGCGGAATATTCTGCGAGGACTGTTCTGCATCCCTGAGGATGTCCGTTCTGCCCGTCCGCTCAGTCGGCGTGCAGGGGGATTTCCGTACCTACCGTTTCCCCGCCGTTGCTTCGTTCATGAAGGACGACGGGCAGCTGGCGCAGGGCTTTCTGCACCTGCCGGGGAAGTGGGACAAGCTTGAGGCCCTGTCTTCCCGCGTGACCAACCGCTGCGACAAGCTGAACCGCTGCATCATCAAGCTCTACCAGAAGCCCGGCCTGAAGGATTCCGACTTTGCCCTGCAGGAGGGCTACTGCGACAAGCGGCGGCTGGACCAGACCCGGGACGCGGACGACATCGTGCTGACCGCCCTGCACAGGAGCGGCTGGTATTCCAGAATCTTTCAGCACCTGACGGTGAACCTGCCCTACGCCTCGTCCAAAGACCGCTGCAGCATCGTCCTCCGGCCCCTCTGTTCCGAGGACGTGATGACCGCCCGCTTTGCCTGGCTTGACAAAGAGCTGCTGGAGGGAATCGTCCGGGACATAGCGGCCCTGCCGTACGTGGACGCGGTCTTCTACGACCTGACGAACAAGCCGCCGGCAACCTTCGGCTGGGAGTAGGCGGAGAGGCAGTTTCAGAATATATGGAGGTAATGAAATGAGCGATGTGACCTTTAATGCTATGCTTAATGAAGTGGATTCATTTTCTTACAATCAAGTTGTGGCTTTGCTGTCACGGCTGATACAGGTCTTGCAGGCATGGACTCCGCGCGACAGAAGTGACGATTTATTCTATTCGCCGAGTAACGTGGCGCACATTGAGCGGGGAATAAAGGCTTTGCGCGATGGAAAAGGCGAGGAGCATGAGCTTATCGAGGTGGATTGATGAGGAAAATCTGGTTTGATGAAGCGTGGGAAGACTATCTTTATTGGCAAAGCCAAGACAAAAAGACCTTGAAAAAGATAAATGCGCTGATTCAAGACATAGAGAG
>CADBRC010000053.1 GCA_902796985.1 uncultured Spirochaetaceae bacterium | reverse complement strand
GTTTGACTACAGGCAGCTTCTGTTCATCCAGTACATGGAGCGCAATTCCTATTACCACGGCGGAGAGGCTGCCAAGGCCGGAAGCGACTACGGCTACCGCGAGAGGCAGCTGTCGTTCTACATCGCTTTTTTGACGGAGCTTGTCGCCATGCTGGGAGCGGCACTGTTCTCGAAAGAAAAGGATATATAGATAATCTATAGAAGATTTTAGGAGAAAACTATGGGCTTGTTCAATAAGAAAAACGAAGGCGGGCTGATGGACGCAATCCGCTGCGACCAGTCCGACTACCTCATCTGGAAGTGGCGGCCGGCGGGCATGGATGTGAATTCCACCAAAAAGGAGAACGCCATCCGTTACGGTTCGTCGCTCAACGTGAAGGACGGCGAGGTTGCAGTGTTCGTGTACCACCAGAAGGACGGTACGCAGCAGGACTTCATCGAAGGCCCCTACAACGACACCATCAAGACGGCGAACTTCCCCGTACTCGCCTCGATCGTGGGGCTTGCGTTCGGCGGCGGTTCGCCCTTCCAGGCGGAGGTGTACTACATCAATCAGGCGGGGCTGATCCAGATTCCCTTCGCCGTGCCGTACTTCGACATGTTCGACCCGCGCGTGCCGGACTTCCCCATCCAGATGGCGGTGCGCGGTTCGTTCGCAATGGCCATTCCGGACTGCAGGCAGTTCGTCAAGCTGCACCGGCTGGCGAACTTCGAGATTGAATCATTCAAGAAGCAGATTAAGGACGCGCTCGTCAAGTACGTGAAGGCCGTCGCGACCAACATCCCTGACGGCAGCTACGGCGGTGCGCCGATTCCCGTGGTGCAGCTGGAGCGGAGGATCCTTCAGGTGAACGACATCGTACAGCAGTACGTGGAGCCCAAGCTCCGCGACGTGTACGGGGTCGCGCTCAAGGACTTCAACATTTCGGAGCTGGACGTGGACAAGACCTGCGACGGCTACCTGAAGGTCAAGGAGCTGACCGCCGACTACACGGCGGCAACGCTCAAGACGCAGCAGAACATCAACCTGTCCAACATGGAGCAGACCAACAAGCTGCAGATGGACCAGCTTGCCGAAAGCCAGCGGATTCAGATGCAAAATATGGAAGAAACCCTGCGCATCCAGCGCGAGGAGGCGCAGTTCGCCCAGCACCAGGCAACGGACGTGAACGCCTATGCTGCAAAGCTGGGGGTCCAGCAGCAGAACATCAACGCGTTCGCCGTCGGCAAGCAGGCCGAAGTCGGCATTGCGGCGGCGGAGGCGATGGGCAAGCAGGGGGCCGCGGGCGCGGGGAACATCAACCTCGGCGGCGCGGGCGGATCCGGTGGCGGCATAAACCCCGGTGCGATGATGGCGAACATGGCGATGGGGCAGGCCGTCGGCATGGGCATGGCGAACATGCTGGGCAGCTCCTTCGCAGGTGCGAGTACCGGGCTTGGCGCGGGCGTGATGCCGGGCGCCATGCCGGGAATGACGGCTGCGGGTATGGGGGGCGTGCCTGTGCCGCCGCCGGTGCCGGGGGCTTCCAGCACGATGTACAACGTGGCGGTGAACGGCGCTTCCACGGGGCCGTTCTCGACGGCGCAGCTTGCGCAGATGGCGCAGGCCGGGCAGTTTAACGCGCAGTCGATGGTCTGGTGCGCCGGCATGGCCGGATGGGCTGCGGCAAGCACGGTCGCGGAGCTTGCAGGCCTGTTCGCACCTCCGCCCCCGGCCGGCGGTGTTCCGCCGGTACCGCCCGCGCCGCCGTCACCGCCGCCGGTTCAGTAAAGGAGGGGGAAGATATGCAAGTTACGAAAGAGAACTTTTTTTCCATGGACAGGCTTGTTGAATTCGGCATGGGCATGGCGATGAGCCAGCAGATTGCGCAGAGCATGAACAACATGATGGCCTCCATGCAGATGATGCCGCAGATGCAGGTTGCCGCGCAGCCGCTGTACGTGCAGCAGCCCCTGCAGCAGGGCATGCCCATGCAGCCGGTATACCGCCAGTATGCGGGGCAGCCGCAGCCGGCGGTTGGGCAGGCGGTGGGCCAGAATCCGGCAGGGCAGAACTCGGCGGCGTTCGCGCAGGGCGGACAGGCCTCGATTCCGTCCGCCGGACAGGCAGCCGCGAAGGAGGAGCTTCCCGCCCTTCCGCCGCCGCTGCCGGAGGCGTATTACGTTGCGCAGGAGGCTTCCGCATCGGGGCCGTATTCCTGTACGGAGCTTGTCAGGCTTGTAGCGGAAAAGAAGCTGTCGGCTTCCACCCCGGTGTGGAAGACCGGCATGAAGGACTGGCAGAAGGCGGAAAGCTTTCCGGAGCTGCTGTGCCTCATCAGCATGGTGCCGCCTCCAATTTCAATACAGGAGGGACAATCAACATGAAAGTACGGGTAATACCTCTGCTTATTACATTGGGCATAGCCGCTCTTGCCGGTTATGGATTCTATGCTGCGAACGGCGGCGAGGACTGCAGCGGCATTATGTTCGCCGTGTCGGGCGTGTGCTTTGCCATCATGCTCGCGTGCGGATTCGGCATCAAGTTTGCTGACTGCGGCGGCGGCAACATCACCGTGCTGAGCGTGCTTGCGTTCATTGCGGCAGTCGTCGTGAACGTCATCTTCACCTTCACGCCTTTCCGCACTGCGCCTTATGTCATCACAAGCGGAATTCTGCTGCTCGTGTACATCGGCATCGTTTACGCGCTCGCAAAGGCATTGAACTGACCGGGCCGGGATGGGAAAGCTCTGCGGCTTTCGCAGGACTTTCCCGGGGGCCGGCCCCTGTTCCGTCACGACCCGTCTGCCCTCTCGTCGCCGTTCAGCAAAGCGGGCGGCACCATCGTCTGCTTCTCCGGTGTTATATGAAATGAAAGGCATATCCCTTGTCCATGCCTGTTTTTTCCTATAGAATGGAAGCATGGAATTTGTTTCAAAACGGCTTGAGAGCCTGCATCCCTACGTGCCCGGCGAGCAGCCCACGGACAGGGTATACATAAAGCTGAACGCGAACGAGAACCCCTATCCCCCGCACCCGTCCGTCACGGAGGCGGTGGGGGCCGCCCTCGCTGCCAGCCCGGAGAAGCTGGGCCTGTACCCCGATCCCGACGTGACGGAGCTGCGGGCGGAGATAGCCCGGATGCTCAACACGACGGGGGGCGTTCTGTGCCGCGCGTCATGCGGCAGGGACGGCTGCAGCCCAAGCCCGGAGGACGCGCTCGGATTCGAGATTACCCCGGACATGATTTTCTGCGGCAACGGCAGCGACGAGGTGCTGAGCTTCGTGTTCTACAGCTTCTTCGACTCCGACAGGCCGGTCGTCTTCCCGGAGCACACCTACAGCTTCTACCCGGTTTACTGCGGCTACTACGATATACCGATGGAGCGGGTTCCGCTGAATTCCGACTGGACGCTCGACACAGGCACGATGCTTTCCAAGGCCAAGGCCAGCGGCAGCGGGATAATCTTCGCAAACCCCAACGCCCCGACCGGCTTGGCCTTAAGCCGCGCCGAGGTCGCCCGCATTCTGGAGTCCGCCCCGGAGGGGAAGGTCGTCGTCGTCGATGAGGCATACTGCGACTTCGGCGGCGAGAGCTGCCTGCCTTTGCTCAAGGAGCACAAGAACCTCGTCATCGTCAGGACCTTCAGCAAGTCCCTCTCCTTCGCGGGGATGCGGCTGGGCTACATCGTTGCGAACCCGGAGCTGGTGCAGGCCGTGTTCTGCGTCAAGAACTCCTTCAATCACTTCCCGGTCGATTTCCTCGCCAAGACCGCAGCCATCGCCTCGTGCAGAGCCGCGCCCTATTACGCGGAGAACGCCCGCAAGATCGTCACGGAGCGGGAGTCGCTGACGGCCTTCCTGAGGGACAGGGGCTGGTTCGTGATCGACAGCAAGACGAACTTCGTCTTCGCGAAGAAGGACGGCATGGGCGGCAGGGCTGTTTACGAGAAGGTGCGGGACGCGGGAATCCTGATCCGCCACTTCGCCACCCCCGGGATCGAGGACTTCGTGCGCATATCGATAGGAAGCCACGAACAGATGGACGCGCTGAAAAAGGCGATGTCGTTTTAAGGAGGAATCATAATGAAATTTCTGGTGATAAGCGATTTGCACGGGAACCTGGACGTGCTTGACAAGATGGCGGATGTCTTCAAGGAGGCGGACGCGGTGCTCTTTGCGGGCGACTTCGCCAGGTTCGGGGAAAGCTCTACGGGGCTGCCCGCCTTGGAGAAGCTCTGCTCGATGCACGATTCGATATACGCGGTCATCGGCAACTGCGATGAGCCTGCCTTCCTGGACGAGCTGGACAAGAGGGACATCTCGGTGGAAAAGACCCTGACGAGCCTGGACGGACTTTCCATCGCGGGAAGCGGCGGCGGCAGCAAGTTCACCGGAACGACCCCTTTCGAGCGGACGGACGAGGAGCTGCTGTCGGACTTCGGTATGGTGACGGGTCAGGGCGAGGGTGAGTGGGACAACCTCATCGCGATCATGCACAATCCTCCCAAGGACACTGCCTGCGACATGGTCTCCGGCGGGGTACATGTCGGAAGCCCCCTCCTCAGGAAGTTCATCGACGACTACAAGCCGCTTGCCGTCATCACGGGTCACATCCATGAGAGCGTCGGCACGGACAAGATAGGGAATACGGTCGTGGTGAACCCCGGCGCCCTTCTGGAAGGCAACTACGCCTGGCTCACCGTCGGTAAGTCCGGCGGCAAGTGGGAGGTCAGGCAGGTGGATTTGAAAAAGCTGTAAGCCAGTGCAACTGGCTCGGATTTTCGTCCGTGCTTGTTCAAAGCTGACAAATATAGTAGAGTTCCTAAGTCGCTACAATATCGCGACTTAGGACATCGCATTTTCAGAGTTACCTCGAAAAACCGAGGTTTTTCGAGGTTCCCTCAAGACAGACAAGGAGAAGGACTATGGCAGACGAGGCTTTGCTTGCGAAGGTAAAGGAAATGCTTGAGGCGTTCCGCCCCCAGCTGAACGCAGACGGCGGGGACATGGAGTTCATAGAGATTGATGCGGACAACAAGGTTCACCTCAGGCTGACCGGAGCCTGCGGCGAGTGTCCCATGGCGGTCATGACGCTCAAGATGGGCATAGAGCGCTACCTGAAGGAGACCTGCCCGGAGATAACCGAAGTGGTACAGGAGGTCTAGCGCATGACGATAGCAAAAGACAAGGTTGTTTCCATAAACTATACGCTCAAGGGCGACGACGGCAACATAATCGACACGAGCGAGGGCCGCGCCCCGCTGGAATACCTGCACGGGCACGGCATGCTCCTGCCCAAGTTCGAGGAGGCTCTGGCCGACCACAATCCCGGGGACAAGCTGACCTGCGACCTTGCGGCCAAGGACGGCTACGGTGAGTACGATGAGTCCCTTGTCACGGAGGTTCCCCGCAGTCAGTTTGACACCGACATGGAGATAGAGGTCGGCATGGCTTTCCAGGCGATGACCGAGAGCGGGCCTGCAATCGTGACGGTGACGAAGGTCACGCCCGATGTGATTACCGTGGATGCGAACGACTCCCTTGCCGGGAAGAACCTGCACTTCGCCGTGGAGGTCCTGGAAGTGCGCGACGCGACTGAGGACGAGCTCAAGTCCGGCCGTCCTGCCGGACAGGGCTGCGGTTGTGGTGGCTGCGGCGGCGGATGCGGTGACGGCGGATGTGGAGGCGACTGCGAGTGCGGTGGCTGCGGCTCCGATGACGAGTATGACTCTGACGAAGACGGCATGCCCTGTCCCTGTGGCTGTGGCCGTTAGGAAGCAACCATAAAGCGACCACGCCCAATAGCGGTCGTAATCATAGCATCATGAAATTCACCCGCACCCGGCTTCCCACCGGGGAGCCGGGATAATCACCTCTACAATCTTGTTTCTGCCTCTGGGGGTAACGGGGGGAATCCCCCGTTCCGTGCTGGTGGGAAGGTGGGGGCTTGGGGGCCACCCCGGAAGCGTGGGTTACGGGGGCACCACCCCCGTAAAAAAAATCCCGGGGGATTACCCCGGGAAATCTTTCTAGTTTATCCTTTTCAGTATTACGTCCAGCTTGTCGCGCTCGATCAGGTCAACAGGGCGGCCTTCGGCGTACTTTCTGGCCCCGTCGGAGAAGACACCCGCCGTGACGCAGAGGCCCTTGTTAATCCTCTTGTTCTGAACGGCCTCGTGGAACTCGCGGACATAAATCTCGCCGGTAGCTCCGGTCGTGCGGAAGAAGCGGAAGAGCCAGGTTTCCTTGAGGTCGCTTCCGTTGGCTCCCCTGCTGGCAACTTCAATCGTAATGTCGGTGTAGCCGGCTTCTGCGTGGGCATCCTGGAATTTTGCATTCAGCCCCTTCTCCCAGTTCGTCGCAATCCTGCGGCAGAGGGCAATGAAGTCTGAGACGCTTCCCGCAAGGTAAATCTGGAGGTTTGAGTTCTGGCTCAGCTCTGAGTAGCGGCCTATCAGCTGGACTATATCCTTGTACTGCGGGTTCACCTGCTTTATCTCGGCCAGGAGGGCAAGGCCTTCCTTGTAGCGGTTCGTATCGAAGTAGCAGATGGCAAGGCGGTACTTGAGTTCGAGCGTGTCAGCCTGCGGCGTGTTCGGCAGCTTGAGGCCGATCGTGAAGTCTTCGATGGCGGTCTTCTTGTCACCCTGGTTATAATGGTAGACACCGCTTCTGATGCATGACCTGGCCCCGTAGACGGGATCGGGCCGCAGGTGGGAGAAAATCTTGATGGACTTCTCGCCGTGTCCTTCCTCGACCATAACGTCCGCATAATCGAACATCGCCTCCTTGTTGTTGGGCTCGGCGGCTATGACGACCTTGAGGTAGGGCAGGGCCTCCTTGAAGTGGTGCTGCTCGTAGAAGCAGCGGGCAACCAGCATGTTCGCCTGAGTGGAGGCGGGGTTGACGATGAGGGCCTTCTTGAGGCAGGGAACGGCCTTGGCATAGTCCTTGAGCTTGCTGTAGACCATTCCCAGGTAGTAGTTCACGTCAAAGTTGGATCCGTCTTTCAGGCTGGACTGGAGCAGGTACTTGAGCGCCTCTCCCCACTCCTGCGCCTTGCAGAGGCAGATTCCCGCCCTGAGCGCGACTTTGCCCTCATCTATCTCCGAATGTATCGGAGCTATGCGAACCAGGCTCTTGTAATGCTGCAGGGCCTTGTCAAAAATTCCGTTCGTATAGAAAATCTCGGAAAGCTGGGTCAGTGCGGCGATGTTATCCGGGTCTTTCTCCAGCTTGCGGGTCGCGTCCTTGAGGATTTTGGCCTCGTTCTTGTTCTTGATGTCAGCCTCGCTCTTACCGGACTTGCCCTTGCTTTTTCCCTTGAGCATCAGAACGACGGCGACCGCCACGAGAACCAATACGCCTATGAAAACCAGAAAATACATATCAACCTCTCCTGCAACTATCGGTAAATTCTGCTATCCTGTCAAGGGCTGTCTTGATTTTGTCTATCGATGTGGCGTAACAGCAGCGGATATGCCCCTCACCGGCCTTGCCGAACGCCGAGCCGGGGACGACTGCGACGTTGTGCTTCTGGAACAGCCTGGTGGCGAACTCCTCCGCGCTCAGTCCCGTGCTGCTTATGTCCGGGAACATATAGAAGGCCCCCGTCGGTTCCGGCACGGGCAGGCCCATGTCGGTGAATGCCTTGTACATGAGGTTCCGCCTCTGCTGGTAGCTGACCCGCATCCGCTCCACCTCGCTCCAGCCGTTCTTGAGCCCTTCCAGTGCCGCGTACTGGCTCATAATCGGAGCGCATATCGTGTTGTACTGGTGCAGCTTGACGATCTGGGCCATCAGCTCCTCCGGGGCGGCTATGTAGCCGATCCTCCAGCCGGTCATGGCGAAGGATTTGGAGAAGCCGTTCAGGATTATCGTGTAGTCCTTCATCCCGGGGAAGCTTCCGATTGAGACGTGCTCGTGCCCGTCGTAGACCAGTTCGCAGTAGATTTCGTCCGCGATGCACCATATCTGGTGCTTCTTTGCTATTTCTGCAATCTTCTCCAGCTCCTCCTTGGGGATCATCGTTCCCGTCGGGTTGCTGGGCGAGCAGAACATGATCGCCTTGGTCTTCGGCGTTATCATCGATTCGAACTGGCTGGCCGTCGGGTAGAATCCGTTGACGCTCGTGTCCAGGGGAACCACCTTGGCCCCGCACAGGTGCGACAGGGGGATGTAGTTGACGTAGCAGGGTTCGCAGACGATTATCTCGTCCCCCGGGTTCAGGACGGCGCGGAGCACCGCGTCAACGCCCTCGCTCGCCCCCACCGTTATGAGGACTTCCTTGTTGGGGTTGTAATAGCAGCCGTAGCGCTCCATGTACTTGGTCACTTCCTGCCTGAGCTCCAGCAATCCCCAGTTGCTCGTGTAGCTGGTGTGGCCCTGCTCCAGGTGGTAGAATGCCTCCTCCCGCATGAGCCAGGGGGTGGGGAAGTCAGGCTCCCCGACGGAAAGCGATATGACGTCGTCATGCCCTATCAGCATCTCGAAGAATTTACGGATCCCCGACGGCGGGGTCTCCAGCATGGCGCGGCTGAACCGGTCCTCTCTGGTGTTCATCAGGCTGTCACTCCTTCCCTGCTGTCGGAACGCTGCTCCACATACACGATGTCGTTCTCCTTGTAGGTCTTGAGGATGAAATGGGTCTTGGTGGACCGGACCCCGGCCAGGGTTGAGAGCTTGCGGGCGACGAACAGGGCGACCTCCTGCAGGCTGTCCCCCTCGATTATGACCTTGAGGTCGTATCCGCCGGACATCAGGTAGAGGGATTTGACCTGGGGGAAGCGGTAGATCCTGTCCGCTATCCCGTCAAAGCCGTGCTCACGCTCGGGGGCGACCTGTATCTCTATCTCGGCCTTGACCCGCTCCTTGGCTCCCGCGTCCTTCTCCGGATTGATTATGGCGGCATACTTCATGATGACGCCGTCGTTCTCCAGTTTCTTGATTATCTCCTTAACTTCGGCGGGAGTCTTCTTCGTCATCGCCGAAATGTCCTCCACGCTAAGGCGCGCGTTGTCGCGCAGCAGGTTCAAAATCTCCTCGGATGCGTCCATATCTCGTTCCCTTGCAACAAAAAAGCTAATACAGATAATAAGCCTACCCTATTTCATAAGAACATTCAAGGGCCTTGCGAAGCAGGGCGTATGGACGTGCCGCCCGACACTGTCGATGGACACGGGAGGCGCTTTCGTGCTAGAGTCTGGATATGTTCAAGACAATAAAGCCAGAGGCCTTAACCGACAATCCCTTCAAATTGATAGGGAGCGACTGGATGCTCATTACCGCCTGCGAGAAGAGCGTAGACGAGGAGGGCAACATCACGACGGGACGCGTCAACACGATGACTGCGAGCTGGGGCGGCCTGGGAGTCCTGTGGAACAAGAACGTTGCGACGGTCTACGTCCGGCCGACCCGCTACACCAAGGAGATACTGGACAAGACGGACACCTTCTCGCTGAGCGTCCTGCCCCAGAAGTACAAGACTGCGCTGGACTACTGCGGAAGCCACTCCGGCCGCGACGGGGACAAGTTCCGCCCCGCCAAGCTGGACGTGGAGTACCAGAACGGCACGCCCTGGATCAAGCAGGCCCGGCTCGTCCTCTTCTGCAACAAGCTCTATGCCCAGCCCTTCGATCCCTTCTGCTTCATCGACGAGAAGTACCTCAAGCAGAACTACAAGAAGGACGACTTCCACACGATGTACATCGGCGAGATATACAAGGTGATGGAGGACAAGCACTAAGACCGCCCTGCGGCAGTTTCAATGGCATGGCGGCAGAAGCTGACGGCCTTTGAGAGTCGGCCTAGACTATTACGCCCTTGGTTGAGGGAACTTCGCCTCCCCTCCGCGCGTCGATTTCGACTGCGGCACGGATGGCGCGGGCGGCGGCCTTGAAAAGCCCTTCCATCTTGTGGTGGTCGCTCCTGCCGCGCAGGGTGTCCAGGTGCAGATTGCACTTTGCTGTGGAGACGAAGCCCTGCCAGAAGTCCTCGAAGCAGTCGGTCTGGAAGCTTGCGGAATTCCCGTCCTGCCCGATTGACACGAGTGGTGTTCCCGTCAGCTTCGCGTCGCAGGCCAGGAAGGACCGGCCCCCGAAGTCCACGCTCGCCTGGAGCAGGCTCTCGTCCATCGGGTAGATGAAGAAGCCGCTCCTGAAGATTCCCGCACAGTCACCCAGCGCTTTGGCAAAGCAGGAGCCGAGCGTGATTCCTGTGTCCTCGATCAGGTGGTGCTGGTCCACCCAGAGGTCGCCCTTGAGCTCCCCGTCCAGGTCGAACATCCCGTGTTTGCAGAATGACGAAAGCAGATGGTCAAAGAATCCGATGGGGTTCTTTACCCCGCACCGCCCCTTGCCGTCGAGGTTCAGCGTCAGCGTTATCTGCGTTTCCCTCGTGTTCCTTTCTACCGTGGCTACTCTGTTCATAGCGCTATTATATAGAAAGAAATCATTTGTGGCAAAGGGGGTGCCGTGAGATTCCGCAAAACGGAATCTCATAGGCTTCCGTAAGGAAAGCCGGGGCTGCCCCTGTGAAATTCTTTAGGCGAAATACGACACGCCCGCCAGGAAGATGTTCTCGGCGGAATTCTCCAGCTCGTGCTTGATGGGATCGCCCGCGACGGGCGAGCCGGACAACCCCAACGGAAGCCTCTTCGCCATAGAGGGGCTGACCAGCCCGGACGGCCTCGTCCTGGGCAAGATGGGTCACAGCGAGCGCACGGTCGGCACGGACACCGGCGGGGCGAGCCGCGACATCATCAAGAACGT
>CADBRC010000052.1 GCA_902796985.1 uncultured Spirochaetaceae bacterium | reverse complement strand
CCTGTATGTTATGTCCCCGAGGTTCCCGATCGGGGTCCCCACTATGTACAGCTGTGACACTCTTCCATTATACGGCCAAATAATGAAATAGGCAAGTGGCAGCCGTGCACGCCACGTGACCTTATAAGTGCGGGATGCTTTTTTTTGCGGATTTTCTGCGAATTCCCTTCAACTCACTAAAATTCCGTGCGTTGTACTCTAGTTTTGTTCCGGCAGGATGGCGATAATGCCTTTGCCCCGGAGAAGGGGCGGATTTCAAATTTTCGGGACTTGACGGTATGACAAAAAGAGTGTTCATGGCGGCCGTGGCAGTGGTTTTCGTCCTGCTCGGCATGGTATTGCTGGTGGGGCTTTCGTCCTGCTCGCATTCAAGCGACGACTTCATCGGGGACGACCCGGACACGCGCTACTACGGCATCAGCGGGGGAGGGGGGAGCAAGCCCGCACCTGCGGCTCCGGCTCCGGTACCTGTGTCACCTGCGGCTGCCCCCGTGACTCCTCCTGCGCCGCCCCCGAAGCGTTACAAGCCGCTGATACATATATACTGGGAAAACTCCTCAGACCAGACGTACAAATCGTCTTTGCGCTACGGGCCCGGGGAATACTATACGAAAAGTAACGGAAGCTTAGGCACCTATCCCATCACCTTGCGGCAAGGGCAGACGACTGAGTCATCGTATTTCAACGTGATAATCTGGGCGGAGGACGAGGATTTGCCTGACGGCGATCCCGACAAGTACACGAATGTCACTTCCCGGTGCACTCTCTCCTGCCAGTGGACGCTGACCCCGGATGCAAGCTATACGCCCGCGTCCCCGCTTGCCAACGGGGATGCCGACTATGTTGTGATGACCGGCCCTGACAATGAAAAACGCTGCGATTTCAGGATAACCCTTCCGCCGGCCTTGCCGAAGGGGGCGGAAACGATACACACCTGGGATGACGTGAACGGATGGCAGGATGAGACTGTCGACTGCTATCCCTATACCTTTGGCCTTGCCGTCGACGTGGAGCTTCAGTCGTCGACCGTCCTGTTCAATGAGCCGCTCCCCAAGCAGGTCTCATGGAGTTCCTCGATCACATATCTGTTCAGGTATGTTCCGGGGGTCGAGCCCTATCCTAACTCCGGCGGCTCCGGCTCCGGCGGATCGGGCGGGTCTGGCTCCGGCGGTACGGGCGGGAATCCCTGATGGACGGACGTACCATGAGAACGAAGACATACAAGACTGCCCGCGCCCTCCTGCTCGGGGCTCTACTCGCCGTGGCGGGAGGCGGCTCAGCCGGCAGGGCTTTCGCACAGTCCACCTCCGACTACGGGCTCCCGCAGGGGCTCAGCTTCTGGAACGAGATTTCCTCCGGCTTGGTGGAGGCCCTGGGCAGGCATTACAACAACGCCGGGAAGTACTACGTCCTGCAGCAGAACTACAACTCCGAGTTCGCGGGGATACGGGAGAGGCTCGGAATCCGCTACGAGTCGGACAAGCTCGGCCTGCTGCTCGCCCCGGAGCTGTCCCTGACCGACGCGGGCCAGCACTGGTCGGTCTATTCGCATGAGTGGGGGAGCGCATACCACGCCCTGAACCAGGACGACCTGTCCTTCGCGTGGACGGGGCTGGACTGGCACGTGCGCTTTACCCCCTTCGGCTTCGTGGAGGCGAACCTGCACCGGAGCGTCCGGACGGATGGCGGCTACCTTGCGGTCATAGGCCGCTGGCTGGACGAGGCGGACCTGCAGGGGAGCGGCTTCGGGCTGATTGTCTCGCCTGTGGAAGGGCTCCGGGTCGCTGCGGAGATGCCGATGGGCTTCGAGCTTTCGGGTGTTGCCAACCGGCTGAACAGCGAGGTGGAGGACAGCTGGTTGCCGGAGGACCTTGACCCGTACGCGCGGCCGGGCTACGGGGGCAGCGGCAACAAGGCGTTCAGCAAGTCCGCGAACGGGGCCGCGGAATTCGGATACTGGAACAAGGACGGCAGCTACCCCCTCGTCCTGAACGTGGGGGCGGACTACGACATCGGGGGCCTGGTCACGGTCGGGACCACCGTGCACGACATGCTGAACAAGACGACCCGGGCCCTGGGGGTATACGTTTCCGCCCGGATTTCCTTCCTGCATCTGCGGGCAAGCTACACGCACAACGGAGAGGCGACCCGGGTGAGCCTGCTGGACTTTGACGGCATGGGGCTTGAGCGCGTGTTCATCGGAGGCAGGCACAAGGCGGGGCTCGCGGCGACGGCGGAGCTCGGGGACTGGCGGCTGAGCGCGGATGCCCTCTGGAACGTCCGCAAGAAGCAGTCGGTATACGACCTCTATGCGGGGCTCAGGGCAGACTACGCGATCCTCCCCGGCAAGCTCGGTCTGTCCCTCGCGGCCGCCCTCGTGCTGGATTTCGGCAATGAACGGGATGGTGGTATAGGATACGCGCGGACCCGGGAGAAGGGCCGGCACGACCTGCCCATGTACACGACGGGCACCTACTGGTTCCACCCCAAGAAGGGATCGGGCGACCGGAGCAAGAACGAGCGTCAGGCGGAGATGGCCGCCCCCATGCTGGAATTCCGGCCCTCCCTGACCTACGTGACCGGGCGCAACACCTTCACGGCCGGCGTGGAGATGCAGTGCTGGCCGGACGGCGAGGCTTCCTGGGCCGCGGGCTTCCCTGTCTCCTGGCGGGTCAGCTTCTGACCGGGGAAGCGTGGGAGGCAAAGCGGGGCTTCGTTGAAAAAAGCGCGTCCCCGTGCTAGAATGGACGCATGGCGAACATGCGAAAGATGCCTGTCGGCATACAGGACTTCCAGAAACTCCGTGAGGAGGGCTTTCTCTACGTGGACAAGACGGCCCTCATCTACGATTTGGTGCAAAACTCATGCCCCTACTTCTTCTCCCGCCCGCGCAGGTTCGGCAAGAGCCTCCTCGTGTCGACGCTGGAAGCCTACTTCACGGGCAGAAAAGAGCTTTTCGAGGGGCTCGCCATCTCCGGCCTGGAGAAAGAGTGGGCGGAGCACCCGGTGCTCCACTTTGACTTCAACGGGCAGAACTACTCCGACCCGGAGGGCCTTAACATGATGATAGACGCGCACCTCAGGAAGTGGGAGGAGCGATACGGCATAGAAAAGAAGAGCCCATCCCCGGGGCTGCGGCTCGCCGACGTCATAGACGGGGCCTGCCGCCAGAGCGGGCGGAAGGTCGTCGTGCTTGTTGACGAGTATGACAAGCCCCTGCTTGAGACGATGGTGCTGAGCGATGAGCAGATAGAGGCGAACAGGGCCGTCTTCAAGGGGATGTTCGGCCAGCTGAAGAACCTTGACGGCAAGCTCCGCTTCGTCCTGTTCACCGGAGTTACGAAGTTTTCCAAGGTCAGCATTTTCAGCGACCTGAACCAGCTGAAGGACATCTCCATGAGCGCGAAATATTCGCAGCTCTGCGGCATCACGCAGGAGGAGCTGGAGAAGGATTTCTCGCCGGAAATCGATGTGATGGCACAGAAAAACGGCATGACGCGGGAAGCCTGCATTTCCAAGCTCAAGCAGCTCTATGACGGCTATCATTTCTCCAAGGACACCCCGGACATCTACAACCCCTTCAGCTTGATAAATGCGTTCACTGATTATAAATTTGACAGGTATTGGATTAATCGCGAGTTTTGCGAAGCAAAACTCGTTGAGCAAGCCCCTAGGCTTGCTCGGTTCGGTACCGGCACTCCGACCTTCCTGGTCAAGCGGCTCAAGGAGATGAACT